>JASFLL010000132.1:0-5242 GCA_050118115.1 Thioalkalispiraceae bacterium | reverse complement strand
CAAGCCGTCGAGTACATCTTTGGCATCAGGTTCATAAATGTAGTCCCAGTGATGTTTCAGCTCGTCTTCTTCCTTGATAGATGTAACGGGCAACAACTGCAACACTCTTGGTTCCTGAGTCATGGTGTTAACAAACTCATTATGAACTAAAAACAGACGATCAATCTTACCCTCGTTATAGGCATCCAGCATCACCTTGACAGCACCGATCAGGTCAGTCACAGAAGGCGCATCGCCCAGGTTGCTTAATTCTGAAACAATGTCGCCCTTCATGCGTTTGAAAAAACCTACGGACTTGCTACCAATAGTGCAGTAATCGACTTCCACGCCCTGCTGTGTCCAGTCTTTCATACTCTGCAGGGTTGCCTTGAAACAGTTGGTATTCAAACCACCGCAAAGACCACGATCGGTTGAAATGATGATGTAACCAACTCGCTTCACTTCTTCGCGATCCAGCAGGTAAGGGTGCTTGTATTCCGTATGTGCAAAAGCAAGGTGATGGATTACCTGGCGCATCTTGTCCGAGTAAGGACGTGATGCTTCCATGCGATCCTGGGCTTTACGCATTTTGGACGCCGCCACCATTTCCATGGCTTTGGTGATCTTCTGAGTATTCTGGATACTCTTGATCTTGGTGCGTATCTCTTTGCCGCTTGCCATTATTAATAGGTTCCTGTTTGCTTGAAGTTATCCAGTGCCGCTTTCATTTTGGCGGCGATATCATCATTGAAGTCACCTGTTTCGTTGATCATGTCCAGCAGGTCCTGGTTATTAGACTTCAGATGCGCCTGCATGGCATCTTCAAAGGCAACAACCTTGTTAACTTCTACATCATCAAGATAACCTTCGTTGGCAGCCATCAATGAAAAGGCCTGTTCCGCCACACTCATGGGCTTGTACTGCGACTGCTTCATCAGTTCCGTTACCCGTTGACCACGGTCAATCTGCTTACGGGTTGCCTCATCCAGGTCAGAAGCAAACTGTGCGAATGCCGCCAGTTCGCGATATTGGGCCAGAGCCAGACGAATACCACCGCCCAGCTTCTTTATGATGGTTGTTTGTGCTGAACCACCGACACGCGATACCGACAGACCGGCGTTAATCGCAGGGCGAATACCGGCGTTAAACAAATCCGATTCAAGGAAAATCTGTCCGTCAGTAATCGAGATTACGTTGGTAGGTACGAAGGCCGATACGTCACCAGCCTGGGTTTCGATGATTGGCAGTGCCGTCAATGAACCAGTCTTACCTTTGACTTCACCGTTGGTAAGTTTCTCAACTTCATCTGCGTTGATACGTGCCGCACGTTCCAGAAGGCGTGAGTGCAAATAGAATACGTCACCAGGATAGGCTTCACGACCGGGTGGACGACGCAGTAACAGAGAAACCTGGCGATAAGCCCAGGCCTGTTTGGTCAGGTCATCATAAATAATTAAGGCATCTTCACCACGGTCTCGGAAATATTCGCCCATGGCGCAACCCGCGTAAGGGGCGATATATTGCATCGCCGCCGAGTCAGCCGCGTTGGCAGCGACCACAATGGTATGTTCCATCGCGCCATATTCTTCCAGCTTACGAACCACACCGGCAACCGAAGAAGCCTTTTGTCCAATCGCCACATAGATACACTTAACACCGGTACCAATCTGGTTGATGATGGCATCAATCGCAACCGCCGTCTTACCTGTCTGGCGATCACCAATAATCAATTCGCGCTGACCACGACCGATGGGAACCATTGCGTCAATCGATTTCAGGCCAATCTGAACCGGCTGGTCAACTGACTTACGTGCAATAACGCCCGGAGCAATTTTCTCAATCGGTGCACTTTGTTTGGTGTCCACGGAACCTTTGCCGTCGATTGGCTGACCCAGTGAATTCACAACACGACCCAGTAGCTCAGAACCGACAGGGACTTCCAGAATACGACCGGTACACTGCACCTTGTCGCCTTCAGAGATATGCTCGTAATCACCCAGTACCACGGCACCGACTGAATCCTGTTCCAGGTTCAGCGCCATACCAAATGTGTTACCGGGGAATTCGATCATCTCACCGTACATGACATCAGCCAGACCGTGAATTCGAACCACACCGTCAGCAAGTGATACAACCGTGCCCTCGTTACGCGCTTCGCTGACAACTTCGAAGCTTTCAACACGCTTCCTGATCAGCTCGCTAATTTCAGATGGATTTAGGTTCATTGTTTAATCCTCAAAATTTTAATTCTGCTTGAAAACTACTACGCTTGACATCGCTCGCTACGTTTTCACTTTTAAATTCTTAATGCAGCAACGCTGTTTGCAGCTTGCTTAACTGTCCACTTACGGAACCGTCGATAACCAGGTCACCAGCACGAACAATCGCACCACCCAGCAGGTTCTCGTCAACTTTTGAAACCAGGTTCACTTCCCGTCCCAGGCGTTTTTTCAAACCCGCCACCAGCGAGTCTTTCTGAGCATCGGTTAATGGGAAGGCGGAGATAACTTCCGCTTCAACCGTCTTCTCAGCTTCGGCACGCAGCTGGTTATATAAGTATGCAATTTCTGGTAATACATTCAGTCGCTTGTTGGCAATCAAAACCTTGATAAAGTTGGTACCCATATCATTCAATTGATCCGCACAAACTTCGATGAACAGGCGAGTTAGCTTGTCCTGGTCAATAGCCGGATTGTTGATATAGTTCTGCATGGCTTCATCAGTCGTGACTACCGCAGCAAAACCTAACATATCAGACCACTTCGCAAGCTCGCCCTGTTCCTGTGCCAGACCAAAGGCGGCAACTGCGTAGGGACGGGCAATGGTGCTTTTTTCTGCCATTCGTTTCTATCCCTTACAACTGTGCTGTCAGATCTTTGAGCAGGTCTTCGTTGGTTTTCTCGTCGATCTCTTTCTTGAGAACCCTGCCGGCACCTGCCACAGCTAAAGAAACAACCTGACCACGCAACTCTTCACGGGCACGGGTAATGTTTTGCTCAATCTCTGCCTGCGCAGCATTGACCAGACGTTCACCTTCGGCCTTCGCATCGTTCTTGGCTTCATCGACGATTTCACCGGCACGCTTTTCAGCATTACGAATAATCTCACCGGCCTGCTCTTTGGCTTCTTTCAGAATCTCAGCAGCGCGATGTTTGGCCAACTCTTCTTCGTGCTGACCCTTTTCCGCTGCGGCAAGACCATCGGCAATTTTTGTACGACGCTCATGCAATGCATTCATGATAGGCGGCCATACATATTTCATGCAGAACCAGATAAAGAAGGCAAAGGTAATGCTTTGTCCGATGAGCGTTAGATTGATATTCATACGCTTTTCCTAATTAGTCGTGTTAACTACAGTACTTTATCCGGCGACAGCAAAGATCACGTAGAACGCCACACCTACCGCAATCATAGGTACCGCGTCAGTCAGACCCATCATGATAAAGAACTGGGTACGTAGTAATGGAATCAATTCAGGCTGACGCGCCGCACCTTCAAGGAAACGTCCACCCAGCACACCAATACCGATAGCCGCACCCAGGGCACCCAGACCCATCATTAGTGCACCTGCGATGTATAACAATGCGTTTTCCATTTTTATCTCCTATTTCAAAATCTAAAAAATTAAAAAATCTTATTAATGTTCTTCACTAACCTGATAGGCCATATCCATATAAACAATAGCCAGGGTCATGAAGATGAAAGCCTGTAAAGTAATAATCAAAATGTGGAAGATTGCCCAGCCAAGCTGCAGGAAACCTCCGAAAATACCTAATGTCCATCCTGCGCCATATAACATCGCAATCAAAATAAAGATCATCTCACCGGCATACATGTTTCCATAAAGACGCAGTGAAAGTGAAAGTGGTTTCGCTATCAATGAAACGAACTCGAGCAGAAAGTTGACGGGTATAAAGAGAATCTGCAAAACCGGGTTCTTGGAACTGAATGGATGCAGGGTCAGTTCGCCTGTAAAACCTCCCAGGCCTTTTATCTTGATGCTGTAATAAAGCATTATTGCAAACACCGCAAACGACATTCCAAAAGTAGCGTTCGGATCGGTTGATGGTACAATTTTCATGTATACGTGATGCGGATTAGCACCAAAGAATGTTTCACCGATCCAGCCAGCTAAATGCGGTATCCAGTCAACCGGGATCAGGTCCATGAAGTTCATAAGAAAGACCCAGATAAAGATTGTAAGCGCCATGGGGGCAACCAGGTCATTTTTTGCGGTAAACGAACCACGCACGGAGGTATCGATAAATTCGCAGACCCATTCAACGAAGTTCTGTAATCCGCCGGGGATACCAGTAGTCGCTTTTTTAGCGGCTTTACGGAATAACCAGATAAACAGGATACCCAGCGAAATGGACCAGAGCATGGTATCCACGTTAACCGCGTTAAAGCCCATCGCTTTAGCTTCAGCACCACAATGAGCAACTTGCCATCCTGCATGCTTGACAGCAGGCAGGTGCTCACCGCAAAGGTGTTGGCCAACTACACTTTGTGGTAGTTCGCCATAGGTCCAGTTTGTTAGGTGGTGAGTAATATAATCAGCAGAAGTTATCTCGCTTGACATTGGTCAAAATTTTCCAAAAAGTTTAAAAATTCTTTTCGCCCCTCCCCCACATAGAGGGAGGAGCAGACCTTATGTAGCACCGGCGCTGACTCAGCGGCCAGGTGAGCGAGGTGCATAACCTCCAGCGAACATAAAGCCTAAATAGGAGACTGAGAAACCGATTACGACTGCCAAGGGGTCCAGCTTCAGGTAACCCATGCCAAATGCCAGCAGAACAATCATCGCGACAAGCTTCAGCAATGCGCCCTTAAAGGCCTCGGCACCTGCATTCCCCAGAACTTGCCCCCGGGTAGCGGTTGGGTCGTTATCGTCAGTCGGCATGGTGATCTTTAACAACCGCCATGCATGTAACCCTGTTCCTATACTGGTGACGGCACCGCCGTATACCAGGTGTAAAGCAAAACCGGGCGACTTCACCAGTAATGCAATTATGGCAGCAATGCCTGTCAATACCGCCTGAATAATCAGTGTCTTGCGTAGCGTTACAACCAGGCTGTCTTTGGCTCTCAACATATTGAAAAGTCTTACTAAGACGGCCTCAAAACACAAGCTATCAGGGCCGCGCAGTATATAAGTTACGCTTGATAGGGTCAATCAGACACCCCGAAAATGAGGTGATATTTATGCTTTAATTTGGCAGGTTTGAGGCGTTTTTTTTCGGGGCAAAACCGACTAAATTGC
>JASFLL010000131.1:0-5254 GCA_050118115.1 Thioalkalispiraceae bacterium | reverse complement strand
CAGGCAACCAGTGCATCGGGTAGACGGCCTTCCTGCTCCATTATCTGGGCTTTGGCCTCGCGGCCTATGACTGACTGAAAATCCCGTACCATGGCTGGATAGGGGTGAGGTCCTGCGACTGTTCCGATGATGTAAAATGTATTATCAACGTTGGTGACCCAATCCCGCAGTGCCTCGTTGAGTGCGTCTTTTAATGTCCTGGAGCCCGCCGTCACTGGTACCACCTCGGCACCCAGTAATTTCATACGAAAGACATTGATCGCCTGGCGCTGGATATCCTCTTCGCCCATATAAACCACACACTCCATACCAAAGCGCGCCGCAACTGTAGCAGAAGCCACACCATGTTGCCCGGCACCGGTCTCGGCAATCACCCGTTTTTTACCCATGCGCCTGGCCAGCAGTGCCTGACCGACCGTGTTATTTACTTTATGTGCTCCTGTATGATTTAGATCCTCACGTTTGAGATAGATCTTTGCGCCACCGATTTGCTCGCTCCAGCGGGCTGCATAATAAAGCGGAGAAGGTCGGCCGACATAATGTTTCAACTCGTAGTCCAGTTCCGCCAGGAAGGCTTCATCTTTCATGGCCTCTTCATAGGCCGCGGTTAACTCATCAATCGGAGCCATCAGGGTTTCAGAGACAAAGCGTCCTCCATAAGGTCCGAAATGGCCGCGCTTATCCGGATAATCGTACTTTTTACCTGCTTCTGACTTATTTGCTTGCGCCAAGACACTCTACCTCTTCAATAAACTTTTTCACTTTATCAGCATCCTTGATACCTTTGGATAATTCAACACCCCCGCTTACATCAACCGCGTAGGGGTTGGCTACCAGGATAGCATCCGCCACATTTTCCGGGGTTAGACCACCTGCCAGGATAATGGGTTTGCTACATGTTTGTGGAACTCGTTCCCAGTTAAAGCTTTGCCCGGTGCCACCAGGTACATCTACCACATAAGTATCAAGCAACAATGCTTTTGCTGAAGAATATTCATCTGCCAGACGTTCTACATCTGCGTCATCTGCCATTCTCACTGCCTTGATATAGGGTCGATCAAACTGCTCACAATATGCGACATCTTCATTACCATGAAACTGAAGGCAATCCAGCTTGACGTTATTCAACACCTCTGTCACTTCATCGAGATGCGCATTTACAAACAGGCCAACCGTAGTGACGAAAGCCGGCAGGTGATCGACGATTTCCACCGCCTGCGGCAGGCTAACGGCACGCGGACTCTGGGAGTAAAACACAAGCCCAATCGCATCGGCACCCGCTTCAGCACAGACTGTTGCATCCTGGCTACGCGTAATACCGCAAATTTTCACTCGAGTCCGCATTCTGTTTGTTCCCGCCATTCCAGTCAGTGGCCGGGAAGGTTACCAGACGGCGCGCATTGGTAAAAGGTATGGAATTTCAAAATGCTCAGGGTAATGGACACCGACAAAATAAAGTCCATCCGCAGGCGCAGTGAGTCCTCCCTGAGTACGATCACGCTTGTCTAATACTTCTTGCGCCCAGACAGGATCTGCTTCACCAGCCCCAATTGCCATCATAACACCAACAATGTTACGTACCATATGATGCAGGAATCCATTTGCCTCAAGCTCAAAGGTGAACAACTCGCCTTCCTGGCTGATCTCGAGTCGCTTCAGTTCCCTGATCGGGCTACTGGCCTGGCATGCGACAGCTCGATACGAAGTAAAATCATGCCGGCCGATAAGATAACTTGCCGCCTGCTGCATGAGTTTCAAATCCAGAAGTCGATAGTCCCAGCTTACCCTGTCACGCAATAACCCTGGACGGATTTTGCGGTTTAGGAGCACATAGCGATACACCCTGCTGGTGGCACTAAAGCGCGCATGGAACTCCTCATCCACATGCTTTGCCCAGAGGATGGAAATATCACCGGGCAGACGGGTGTTGGCACCAAATGCCCAGGAATGATCGGTCCGTTCCACCTCGGTATCAAAATGTACCACCTGGCCATAGGCATGCACGCCGGTATCAGTTCGTCCGGCACAAATCACACGTACATCATGGTTGGCCACATGGGCAAGCGCGTCTTCCACCCGTGCCTGAATGGACGGGCTGTGATCCTGATATTGCCAGCCGCAATAAGCCGCACCGTTATATTCGATTCCCAATGCAATCCGCATTCAATAAAAAGCCCTGTTGATAAAAATCAGAATTGTACCGGACCTAAAAGAAAAGCACCGACATCTGAAGGATGTCAGTGCTTTCAGATTTACTGTTACTCGGTTGGAGTTTACCGTTATCCGATTTGGCTCATGAGTTGCTGGGCTTCCTGCTTCTGACCATCATCACCTTCATCAATGACTTCGTCCAGGATACTACGGGCTCCATCTGGATCACCCATGTCAATGTAAGCTCTGGCAAGATCCAGTTTAGTACCAACTTCATCACCCCCGGCCGACATTTCCAGGTCAATCGCGTCACTGGCATCCAGGTTCATATCCATGCCGGGCTCCGTATCCTCTGAAGCTTCATCTTCGGTATTCAAATCGAAATCGAGACCACCGCCTGTATCTGCAGAAGCCCCCTCATCCATATCCAGCTTGATATCCGTCGCCGTCTCTTCATCTCCACCCAGGTCCAGATTGAAATCGAGTGATTCATCTCCGCCACCAAGATCACCCGTGGTTGGCGAATCAGCATCAAGACTGAAATCCAGTCCAGCTTCATCCGCAGGCTGGTTACCCTCATCACCAGTATTCAGATCAAAGTTCAGGTCGGCGTCACTGGGCATGGCAATTTCAGCGCTGCTCTCATCGCTACTATCCAGTGAAAAATCAAGATCGCCTGTGTCAGTTTCAGCCGTAGTTGAGCCAGACTCCAGGTTAAAGTCCAGGTCACCACCTGTATAAGCCTCAGCGGCCTGTTCTGTACTACCACCGGCATCTGCTCCACTTAGTTCAGAGTTACTGAATACACCGGTGTCGAGGCCAATATCCATAACATCATCAGAACCCAGGTTAGCCGCGGGCTCAGGTGTCGACATTGCCTCATTGCTCATGGTGGGCATACCTTCACCGCTGAATAGTGGGTTGCCGGGGGCAATTTCAGAACCCATGGCGACAACTTTCTGCCATAAAGGATCGGCTGAAGCGCCATCTCCCAGGGTGGCATAAAATTCTTCGGCTGCTGACTCAAAACCCTGTTTGTTTTTAGTTGTATTGAACAGCTCGAGTAATTTAACCCGCAACTCTCCACGTCCTGGATCCTGGGTAATCGCCTCCTGGAGACGTTCTTCAGCTGCTTCATAACGTCCATAGGCCATGAAGACATCGGCTTCAGTCAGCGGATCCACTTCGGAATCCTCGGCCTGGATCGCACTCACCCCACTAATCGCAAAGTCACTCAGGAATGAAGATTCACCCCCCATCAGACTGGAATCCTGTGAAGGTGTTGCATCAACACCCACTGCTTCAGCATCACTTGCGCCGGCGTTGAGAATGCTCTCCTGGAAATGAACACCTTTACGTCGGCGTACAATAAAGATGACTAACAGGACCAGAACCAGGACAGCAACGACACCGCCGATGATCATGAACATACTGCCGCCAGTAAACATACTACCGAGCCCAGCAAAAATGCCTGTGATCATGCCAATGATTCCACTATCCGTACCCTTCTGGGTCTCAGGCATGCCTGGTTCCTGCGGTGTGGCAGGTTCAAGCGGTGACGGAGCAACAGGTTCCTCTGTTTGCGCCAGCGGACCAGGTTCAATCGGTTCTGCCGGCTCGATCGGGGCAGGTTCTGGTTCAGTTGTTGCGGTTTCTGCCGGCGCGGGTTCCTCTGCTACTGGAGCAGGTTCGGGTTCCGGTTCCGCTGCAGGTTCCGGAGCTGACTCAGGCGTCGGTTCTGCCTGGGCAACCGTAGCGGGTTCTTCACCGGTGCGTTGTTCTTGCAACTCTTTCAAGCGTGCCTGCAATGCCGCAAGGTCTGAATCTTTCACTGTAACCAGACTTTCAAGGCGCTTTAATTCCTGCTCGAGATTTTCCAGCTTGGCCGTCAGTTCAGCATTCTTATTGCGCTCAGTCGTCGCTTCGGCCATTGCCTGACGGACCTGTTCACGCAGTAGTGCCGTATCTTCGCCACTGGCGGCCCCATCACCACCTGCTCCGGCAGACATTTCATCACCTTGAGGAGTGGCAAGGGTCAGCTCACCCCCTGTCTCACCGGCACCAGCGGTTGATCCAGTATCTTCGCCAGCTACGATGGCCTGACGTGGAACTTCGGCACCAACACGGGTCAGGTAATCTTCCCAGGCAGTCGTTTGTAACTGATACTGTTTAGCCGCCTGCTCCTTACTCATAGCAGTCAGCAAACTGGCATCATCAATTCGTAGTACCTGCCCTTCTTTCAGGCGATGAATATTGCCATCGATGAAGGCAGAGGGATTACTTTGCTGCAGGGCCATCATGACCTGGTAAACCGAAACCTGATCACTGGGCTTGAGTTTCTCTGCAACTTTCCAGGCTGTATCACCCTTTTGGGTGATGCCGTAGTCCAGCTCACCTACAGGTTCATAAGGTTCCGGTGCGGGTCCCTGTCCCTGGGAAGCAACTTCAGGCGCTTCAGCAGCAGAATCCTGAGCTGTCTCGCTGTAAGCCTGCAGCGGTATCTGTGGAAACAGGCCGTCCTCTTCTTCCTGGAAAGCAGGTTCTGGCGCAGCGGCCATTGCTTCTGGTGCAGGTTCTGGTGCAGCTGGCATAGGTTCTGGCGCAGGCTCTGGTGCGGCTGCCATAGGTTCTGGCGCAGGCTCTGGCATGGGCTCAGGTGCAGCAGCCATCGGTTCCGGCTCTGGAGCAGGTTCAGCCGGGGCCGTTGCACCCGGACCTTCTGCAGGAACCTGGGGCGCAGCATCCAGTGCGACCTGTGGATAGAGTGGTTCATCGGCTGCGGCTTGCGACTCTGGTTCAGCGGGTGTATCCAGGAAAGGTGATGTAGTTTCCGGGGCCGACATAGGCTCTGGTGCCGGTGCCGCAGCCATGGACTCGGGCGCAGCTTCTTCGCCCATCGGCGATGGGGCTGGTTCAGGCGCTGTCACTGCCGGGGCGGTTTCAGGTGCTTGCGCCATCCGCGTTTGCTGCTCACGGCTGGGAGGATCAAGTAATACCGTATACTCACGCAGCATTCGCCCATTTTTCCAGTTCATCTCCAGCAGGAAATTCAGGAAGGGCTCTCGAATCGACTCCTGGGTACGCAAGGTAATAAAGTACTTTC
>JASFLL010000130.1:0-5259 GCA_050118115.1 Thioalkalispiraceae bacterium | reverse complement strand
AAAAAGGGCCGTAAGGCCCTTTTTGTTTAAAACGACAATATCTGATTACGGCACAGAAACGATATTCGTCATTTCCCAGATCTGATGCCGACGTCGGGCAGTGCCCGAGCCGCCTGGAAAAGTGTTGACCTGAATACGTTTTACTTCGCCAACCCCGGGGCATGACCAGCTGGTGCGATGGAATTCACCGAATGTAGTTGAATGGCGGAGCGTCACTGTTTTCAGACAACCGTTGAAATCACCGGCAGGTACACTGACATTCTGCAAACCGACAACGGTTGTGGACTGTACTAATACGGAAGTTTCGACGTTACCGCCATAAGCTGGGCTGACTTCGAGTACAACCGTTGTTCCATCAGCGATAGTGCTACCTGCTGCCATACTACTTGTCGCTAAGATAATAGGCGAAGCAGGAGTTTTGCTCGCTACAAACGTACCATTGGTCGGATCATAGTTATTCCCACTAACCAGCAGACGCTGCGTATTATTACTTGTATATATAAAGTCTTCGATCTTGCAGGTAAATCCATTATTTGAACGGGTCCGTTTTATTGTCATATCCGTCGCAGCAAGATCACTCACATTCGCCGCAAAAGAATATTCACGTAATTCCGTATCACCACAGCCACCCAGGCCAGAGAGTGAAAATGTTTTACTGATAACATTAGATGCTACATTGAAAGCATGAAAATCATAGGTTGTCACCGCAGGAATAGCCGCAATGGCATTGGCATTGGCCAGAACACCGGCTGCATTATCGGCTATATCCACGGCGTTGTCAGAAATCGCGGCTGAATTATTTCCAATTGCCGTTGTATTCGCTTCAATCGCCTGAGTATTTGCCTCTACCTGATTGGCAATATATTTGACACGACTGTTGTCATCATCGGCATTGGCATATCCAGCAAATGCCAGAGTGGAAAAAGCCAATAAGATTGTCCATTGATACTTCATAGATACCCCCTATAAAAGTTGAAAACACAGGGGGAAACGCAAGAACTAACTAAATTCTATCTCCCCCGTTTAACACCTAAAACCCTGGCCGCGTTCAATTCCGCATGTTTGTTGTTATTGACGAAACTCGCGACAACCAGCCAATGATTGTAACTGTCTATGTTTATATTATCAGTTAACCCCATTAAAAAAAAGTGGACAAAATATTGGAAATGGGATCCGTAAAACTCCCCTCGTGGCATGCGAATAAAAAAGCTGGACAGCGGTTTACAAATTATGGCAGGCAACCTTTCTGGACCAATAGCTAGTTTTCCTGTAGTGCCAGTCCATCATCTTTTATCTTCAATTGATAACCAAGACGTCTTGCTTCACTAAATACAAGTTGAGCACTTGGTGAACTTTGTAACACCATCTCAGCTGGCAGTCCATATCGATTATTCAGCCCAAGGTAGTTGCCAAGAATTTCGGTCTGTTGGTGCCGGATAAGATAACGGATAACTTCTCTGCTATAGTCAGGATCATGTTTTTTCCAGCAGTTGTTTTGCGAGTACAGGTTTACGCTTTTTACCCGCAAGGCGATACTGGCAAGCCAGTAAATGAAGCTCATAGTCTTTTCTTAGTAGTTAAACAACTTTAGGTAGCAGTTAATTCTTTTACTTTGATATAGATATCCATTTCCACAAGCTCTTTACCTGTGTTGTCATTAAGATAATTAAATATTGGGGGATAGTCATCAGGTTCATAACCACTATTGCACATCCAGTGTGAACAGAATTCTGTCATGAACTGGTTTATCTTGCTGGCATCGTCTTTAAAGTAAGCAATAGCATATTTGCCACCCGGGATGGTCGACTTGCGATAAGGCTCAGCTACGCTCACATCCGGGTCCACCACGATGGAAGCATCATAGCGACACTTTTCTTCAGGTGTGATGGCAGGATTATCATGACACATAGCAAAACGCGTGGGCCAGTCATTCTCAATCCCCTTGCCGTCAGCCCATTGAATGAGCCTGTTCCAGGTGTCATAAACCGATTCCAGTTCATATCCCCTGGGTGAACTCAAGGTCACAACAGGTTTTTCTTTAATTTCTTCAACTTTTACTTGCATTAGAATCTCCTTCAGTTTGTCGGGCGCAAAGACCGCCGCGTTAGTCACAAACTGAGAATAGAGATCCCGTGGATCGAATGCCTTTCCATATTTGCGAAAGATTTTTCCAATGTTGCTATTTACGATTACGTTATTTTCATGACGACCGGCATTCCTTAATTCTGAAGGGCTAATGCCAAAATATTGCTTAAAGGCCTTGGCAAAGTTGGCGCTGGAGGAAAAACCGCCTAACTCAGCGATGTCAGTGATACTCAATGTTGGTTGACGCGTTAGCCGTGCAACCGCCTTCTCCATGCGTTTGCGGGTTACATATTCATTGACGGTTTCCCCCAGCATGGCGTGAAAAATACGATGAAAGTGAAAGGCAGAAAAATGACTAACTCGGGCCAGGTCTTCGAGTCGAATGACCTGATCGATATGGTTATCAATAAACACAAGGGCAAGATTGAGCCTGCGTGTATATTCGCTGGACGTCTTTGCTTTGGTCTTACTCAGATTCATGCCGAGTACCATAGCAAATTACGTTTGCTAATAGTGCTATTTATTCTTTTCCAATCTTGCTGATATTTATTTAACTACCCATAACATATCCCAGTATCTCCACCACCTGTTGCGGTGTTTCACATACTGCGTTCGCTGCCCTGTCCACTTCCTTGAGGGCATGGGTGAGTTCTGGGTCGTGGAGGGTAATGATTGGCTTGCCCAGTGCCGCAGCATAACCGGCATCAAATGCAGCGTTCCACTGCCGGTACTTATCACCAAAGCGTACCACCACCATGTCTGCATTCTTAATCAAGGTCTGAGTACGAATGGCATTGATACCTGCCCCTTTGTGGTCATGCCAGAAATTATTGTTCTCGTTACCCAGGATCTTCACCCCACAATCGTCACTGCTGGCATGATCCGTAACCGGACTGGTGAAGACCACATCCAGACCTGCGGCTCGTGCACCGTTTTGAATTTGCTCTCTCCAGTCAGTATGAATTTCTCCTGACAGATAGACAACCCATTGCTTGCTCATGATTGACTCCAGTTTGAATTATTTAAATTGATACGCTGATGCTTCGTGTATTATCAGGTTGCGATATTACAGAACAGTTCTAATTTTCCAAGTCGAAAATCGCTTTTGATTGTGGTCTGGGCCGGCTGCCCTCAAATAAGTCAGCGTCTTTTTCTAATTCATCGTACAAATAGGACATAAGGGCCTTTACCCTGGCGGTGTGACGTAAATCCGGGTGAGTCAGGATCCATAATTCCAGAGTTAACGCTTCCAGTGGATCAGCCACCCGAACCAGCCGCTGATCCACATCACCCAGGTAACAGGGCAGCAAGGTACAACCCATACCCTGGGCTGCGGCATTGATCACTGACATGGACAAACTGCTCGTGAAAATGATCTGCTGCTCACTGTGCGTCTTTTTCTTCCAGATGTGGGGCACCAGCCACTCGTTGGTCCCCTGGATCAGACTCCATTGTTGTTCCGGCAGCGAAATATGTTCATGTTCATTTATATAGGATGGTGCGGCATAAATGGCAAAGCGAAAATCACAGATTTTCCGTCCCAGGCTGGTGTCTGGAGGTTTCGGCGTGGCGCGCACGGCAATATCTGCCTCCCGGCGGGCCAGATCGAGTGCCGAACTGGCCCCGATGATTTCGATCGACACCTGCGGATGCTGACGGCAAAATTCTGCAAACAGCCTGGGGGCAATCTGTATCGAAAATCCTTCCATCGCCGTCACCCGAATTCGACCCTGTAGACGCATATCCTGGCCCAGGACCTCCCGTCCCATGGCCTGTACTTCGGCCTCAATCCTCTCGGCATAGCGCAGGGCAATCTCACCCGCCTCAGTCATGGCATACCCCTCGGGCAGGCGTTCGAAAAAGCGCACCCCGGTCTTTGCCTCTATCGCATTGATTTTACGGAAAACTGTACTGTGATTGTGACCTAAAAGACGAGCCGCACCAGACAGGCTCCCGGCCCGACAGATAGCCAGGATGATGGTCAGATCATTCCATTCCAGCTCCATTTTAAGCGGAGCAAGGGCCATATTAGCGGGAAAGGTACTCATTGTTCTCACCTCTGTGTGAGTGTTTGTTATGAGAATTAGCTGTGCAAATTTGCAAACTGATTTTTCAATTATAGGTAATTTATTTGTTTAAATAAACAGCCTAGACTTTCTCCCAGATTGAGGTTCCCAGAGTGATGAAGGCCTCCTCAAACAACAAACCGATATTATAAGGAGAAGTGTCATGGCTAATTTTTCAATTGAAGGTTTCGCAACAGGTTGCAAGCAGGCAATGGCCCAGGCAGAAAACCGGCAGCTGGCAGCTAAACAATACCTGGAACAAACCATGCAGGAAAATGAACTGGAGGAGATGATTCGTAGCCTGGATGCAGCCATTCCAGAAGGGGCCGATATCGGTGAGATGGTCGTGCATACCTCACCCGAGTTGACCATGCTCTATGGCCGGGTGCCACCGCGTTTTCAAAGTGGGATACACAACCACACCGTGTTTGCCTGTATCGGACAGTTAATCGGTGCCGAGGTGAATACGATCTATGAAAAAACGGATAATGGCCAGGGCCTGAGGATTGCACGCACACAGACCATTAGCGCCGGCGAAGTCCTGTCTCTGCCTGAAGATGCAATCCATCATATCGAAAATCCGAATAATGAGACCGGTTATGCGCTACATCTTTATGGTGGTGACTTTAATGCAGTGATGGACGAACGCAGTCTTTGGGATTTTGAAAACCACCAGGAAAAGGCGTTTAACTTTCAGGAGTTAATAAAGGAATCCATAAATGGAATGAAGCTGAATGAGAATAAAGCCGGCCTGGACGCACTGGTCAACGCGATTCCAAGTGCCAGGCCACTGGTTGAAGCCTAACTGTTTCAAAAAAAGGGCGGAGTGGATATAACCACTCCGTCCCTCTTTCCATGTATTTATGCATTGCAGTGAAGCATACTCGAGGGAGCTGCTTCAGCTACAATCCTTCTAATTCAGGAGCATAATGTATGAAAACTTATACGGGCAGTTGTCACTGCGGTATCTATACCCAGTACGAAACAGCCCGCTACCCTGGTAAGTACCGAGTCAACCTGGGCTGCATTGATGAAATCGACGCTTTAGCGCTGGACTATCATGTGTTTGATGGGAAAAACTGGATGCCAGAGAATTAGAGAGATACGT
>JASFLL010000129.1:0-5263 GCA_050118115.1 Thioalkalispiraceae bacterium | reverse complement strand
TCCTGTTCTCCCTGCTGTGCCGCAGACTCAAGATGAACCCGCAGAAAATTACCCACCGCATGTGCACCACCCTGAGGGAGTTGATTAACTGCCAGGCTCTGCAATTCTGAGAGTGAAGCAAGGACATCATCCGAAGACATGGGGACGCTACTCTGACCTGTGCCTGTAGCTGTACCTGGATATCCTGACATTGACTCGCCACCGCCACCTGCATTCCCTGTAGCTCCCGCTGGTGTGAACCCGGAATGCCTTTGCCTGTTCAACATCTGCTGTAACTCACCCCATAATGGGCTGGTCAGCTGGCCGCTGGGATAGGTTGCTGATCCAGGAAAACCAGAAGGTTCCTCGTTTTGTCCAGCTAGAGTATTCGTATGCCTTTGTGGCGAGTGGCTCGACTCCTGTCTGACAATGCCATGTTTAATCACTGGTAAAACATTTTCACTGACGAATAATTCATTTATCGAGGTATACAGGCCAGATAAATTATGGATACAGTGCAGATCAAACAATTTGAGCAGGATTAACTGTACCTCTAGTCCCAGGTCGATCATTTCAGTCGCTTTTACATATGAACGTACAATGGACTCAGCCCCAAATGGTATTAATTTGGGGTCGAAGTCATCCTGACCGTGCAAATAAGATAATCTTTTCTCAATTGCGCTCAGATCTGGACCGTAAGCACTACATATCTTCTGGATAAGATTTTCTGCCGCCAGGTGTATTTCGAGGTCAGCGTCCTCCATCAATTCAAGGGATCCAAAATCCTGAACCGCTTCAATACCCGTACCATGAGCAGACATCGAGCTCTTTTCTTTTTCATAGTCTTCAAAATTTATGTCGAGCTTCTCGAAAAATATCTTCTCGATACTCTTACGTTGCAAACGTACGATTCGCATCGAATCCAGGTATAAACTCTTATCACTTCCTTCAGTCGCACTCTCCGACATTTTGAACAGGGTATCATCGGCATTATCAAACATGCCCTGCATGACTCTTTGCATGTGGCTGGTTGTTAATTCTTTCAGGAGAGGCTGTAGCTTGCGCAACAGAATACGGCGGGATATTGAGTCCTGCTTGGCGTCTTCAAAAGAAACAACATTATCTGGCTGCTTCATGGTCTTTGGCCCTAAAAGTGGATTGAGAATTCCTTTTTATATATCGACGCCATGTTGCCATTTAGTGAATCCATCAACATAAAATCGGTCACAAAACCGGGACCTGCCCCGTGAACCAGTCCACAATTTTTTAAATACAATTCGCTGACCAGCCGAATTTAACAATCAGTAACTTTTAACGCGTGAGCCAGATCATAAATTTCTTTTATATTTTCCAATCAGGTTTTGCGTGGATTTATGCACCTAGTACCTGGACGGTCCGGGTTTTTGGGTGACAGAAAAAAACAGTCTGGCCTTTTGCACGCTGCAAAACAAAGCAAGAAAATATCATGCCAACTTGCACATAATCCTGCCCGTTTATCTGAAAAATGAATGATCGATAGCAGTGCAGAAACCACAATAAAGGGAATACTAATGTCTCAATTTATGACATTTTTGTAAAAATTATCTGTTCACTTGCGCAATAACATCCTGGGGTCAGGCAAAATTCAAATTTTTTCTCTTCAAATATGGTAATTGAGTGAAATTATGGGCTAAACTCATAGCATTGCTGTTATTCAGATATGTTTCAGACGCCTCCCTTTTGGTTCACGCCTGTAAGTCATCTTGTTTTAACCAGCAATACTTTTTAGTTTAGTTAACAACAGAGGTTTTTTTTTAATGAATACTGGTACAGTTAAATGGTTCAATGAATCAAAAGGTTTTGGCTTTATAACACCTGAAGACGGCAGCAAAGATGTCTTTGTACACTTTAGTGCAATCCAGGGTGACGGATTCCGCACCTTGCGCGAAGGTCAGCAGGTAACTTATGGCGTTGAGGATGGCCCGAAAGGCCCGCAGGCAACCCAGGTTAACGTACAAAGCTAAGTTAACCCATATATCAAAAAACCCCGTTCGGCAGGACGGGGTTTTTTTTCTCTTCGAGGAAAACGCAGCTCAGGCTATCTGATCATCGGCCACGTGGTAGGTCGGGTCTTCCATGACGTTGACTTCAACCAGGTCACCGGCTTTTTTCAACAACTGTCGGCACTCTTCGCTCAGGTGGCGTAAATGTAGCGATTTACCGGCCTGGATGTATTTCTCTGCCAGATTGTCTATGGCCTCGATAGCGGAGTGGTCGGCGACCCGCGAGTTCTGGAACTCGATGATGACTTCATCAGGGTCTGTCTCGGGATTAAATAAATCCATAAAACTCTTCACTGAGCCGAAGAACAACGGACCGTTGAGTTCATAAATACGCACACCATCCTCATCGTCATAACCCTTTACATGAATATGTTTGGCATGCTCCCAGGCAAAGACCAGGGCGGAAACAATCACACCCACAACCACGGCGACGGCCAGATCAGTGAAGACTGTTACTGCAGAGACGAGAATCAGGACAAAGGCATCCGTGGCAGGAATTTTACCCATGATGCGCAGACTGGACCATTCAAAGGTTGCCAGCACCACGATAAACATGACGCCTACCAGTGCTGCCATGGGTATCCGTTCAATCAACGGCGAGGCAAACAGGATAAAGACGAGTAGAAAAAGCGCAGCACTGATACCCGACACACGCTGTCTGCCACCGGAATTCACATTAATCATGCTCTGTCCAATCATCGCGCAGCCGCCCATACCACCAAAAAAGCCGGTTACCGTATTGGCAATACCCTGACCAATACACTCCCGATTACCTCGTCCACGGGTATTCGTGACTTCATCAATCAGGCTCAAGGTCAGCAGGGATTCAATCAACCCCACTGCTGCCAGAATGATGGAATACGGCAATATGATCATGAGCGTATCAATATTCAATGGCACATCCGGTAAGTTAAAATCTGGAAATTCGCCCTTGATACTCGCCAAATCACCAACAGTCGGCGTTGCCAGATCAAAACCAATAACCAGTCCGCTCACAATTAATATGGCAGCAAGTGACGATGGAAATGCACCTGTTAACCTGGGCAGGTAATGTGTGATCAACATGGTCAGAATAATCAAGCCGGCAAATATATAGAGTGTCAAGCCGCTCATCCACTCGACACTTCCATCAGGGAGCTTCACTTCAAAGTGTTGAATCTGTGCCAGGAAAATAACAATTGCCAGTCCATTGACAAAGCCCAGCATGACCGGGTGAGGCACGATGCGAATAAACTTGCCCAGTTTCAACACCCCCGCAGTAATCTGGATGAGGCCGGTTAACACCACGGCCGCAAACAGGTACTGAACTCCGTGCTCAGCAACTAACGCCACCATGACCACGGCCATGGCCCCGGTCGCACCTGAAATCATGCCCGGTCGACCACCGAATATGGAAGCCAGCAAGCCAACCATAAATGCGGCATAGAGGCCAACCAGTGGCTCAACCCCCGCCACAAAAGCAAAGGCAACGGCTTCCGGGACCAGCGCGAGCGCGACCGTGAGACCTGACAGAATTTCATTTTTAAAGCACGCGCGACTTGCGCAGCCAAGCTGGAACATAGTTGACCCCGGAATTGATCATTATCTGAAGGCCGGGCAGTATATCAGGTAATACTAATACATGATATTCCCTTACTTAATTTGTGTTTTTGGCTAACCCGGCTAAATTATTCCCTGCTTCGTTCGATAAAACTCTGACAGGCCACCTACAATTGGATCAGGCCCTTACCCGCTGGCAAGGACCGGCAGCTCGAGAAGGAATCTTCCTATGCCAACCAGTATTGACGACATCATTAGCCAGGTAGATGACCTGGTCTCTTTGCCCGGTGTCTTTCTTCGCATTAACGAAATGATTGAGTCCCAGGAGAGTACCGCAGCTGAGATTGGTGCGGTGCTGAGCCAGGACCCGGGACTCACGGCCCGCCTGCTGCGTATCGCCAATAGCCCTTTTTACGGTCTCAGCAAAGAAGTGGATAGCGTATCACGCGCCATTACCATTATTGGTACCCAGCGACTGCGTGACCTGGTACTGGCCACCTGTGCGGTCGAGGCCTTTGACGGCATCCCCAATGAACTCATAACCATGGACGATTTTTGGGGACACAGCCTGTATTGCGGCCTGATCTCAAAACAGCTTGGTGAGCTAGCCGGGTTACGCGAGTCTGATTCACTCTTCATTGCAGGTCTGCTGCATGATATTGGCAGACTGATAATGTTCCGTGAATTACCGGTAGAATCGCTGGACGTTTTACTGCGTGAACTTGACCAGTTAACTGAGCCCGATATGTCTGAAACTGAGGCTGAAATTATTGGTTTCGATCATGCACAACTTGGTGGTGCTGTTATTGCCCACTGGCATTTACCTGCTATTTTTGTGGAACCCATCAGCCTGCACCATCAACCAGAAAAGGCAACGGAATTTCCCAGGCATACTGCAATCGTTCATATCGCCAACACCCTTGCTGTACTGGCAGAGCTCAACACGCTTAATATGGAAGAAACCGATGCACCTTCGATACATAGCGGATCATGGGAAACAATCGGCGTAAGTCCGGATGTGATTCAAACGGTCGTCACAACCGCAAGACAGGAGTTTGAAAGTATGCGATCCTTATTTTTACCTAAGGCTAAAAAAGTGAGTTAGGCTGGTGAGTAATCGACTCTACCGTTTGTTGTATGGTGCCCTGTTACTAATCGCGCTCTACTTCGAACTTGATATTCTTATCTACGTACTAATAGGATTAGCAGTATTTGAAGCCGTAACCAATTTACGTATCCCAAAACTAATCTCCAGAATTCGTTTTGGCAATAATGGTGATCCAATGGAAGGTACGATTGGTTTAAATTTCAAAACCCGTACCCGTTTCGAGGCGGAACGCGGCTGGCGGCTCACCGTTGCATCGATGCTGGCTATCAGCGTATTCGTTTTTCCTGACACACTCTGGTTTTTTCCATGGTTTATGGGTTTTGCTGTTTTCGGCGCAGGAGTCAGTGGAGTCTGCCCCATGTTTCTGTTGATGAAATGGATAGGTCTAAAATAAATAAAAGCAATACCACAAACTCTAAAATGGGTATTCCGGTTGGCCTGTCACTTAAAATCACCGGGATCGCCTTTTGGGGGTTAGTATGTATCGGACTTGTCTTGATCGTCGCAGCCATGGACTGGCTTGAGAATGATCTAAAACGCCATCACGATGACACGGAAAACATTACCTTCGTACTAACCAGAGAAGTCTTCGAGC
>JASFLL010000128.1:0-5264 GCA_050118115.1 Thioalkalispiraceae bacterium | reverse complement strand
AAGGCCAGCAATGCCGCCTGGGGAACCGCCGCCGCCTGCTCAAAGGAAAGACTGGCTGGCTTTTTTACGAGTGCATGCGTGGGTGCCGCCACATATTCGGCAAAACCACCCCAACCGTCTGATGAGAGATCACCATACACTTCATCCCCCACCCTGAAAGTCGTGACATCCGCCCCCACCGCTACAACACGACCTGCAATATCAAAACCAAGCGTTTTGAGTCGTTTGGGTTTGAACAAACCAAACATAATCCTGTTAACAAAGGGTGTGGCATTAAATAATTCCCAATCCCAGGAGTTAATCGAAGTGGCTACAATCTTTACCAGCACTTCATGGTCGTTGGGTACTGGCTTCTCAACTTCTATGAGACGAAGCTTATCCAACGCTTTGTATTCGACAAATTCAAGTGATTTCACCTGTCTACCACCGAAGAAACAGGGTCAGAGAACAAAAAATTAAAAATATTAGCAACAATTGCTCTCTGAGCTCGTTATTTTTTTGCCAGTGCATCATCAGAGTATTCCACCTTCAGTGAGTTTTTCTTTTCTGTCGCGACACACTCGATAGTGAGCGTTCTTGGCTCCTTATAAAACAACTCGGAATCATCCATCGCGTAGTAACCAAGATCGGGATATTTTTTTTCAATTTCTTTTCTCATGGTATTTTTTCTTGTATCACATTCGGCAGGACTTTGTGGCGTGTAAAATACGGTGATGCGATGTATATGTTGATCTGCTGTTATACGAAGTAAAACATAGGCAACATCGTTCGTATCTGATGGCGGTTTCGTTTTATAAACGACATCATCCTGTTGTAATCGTTCTACACCTTTGACATTCGGATCAAATGACTGTCCCAGCTCAAACCCGGCCTCACCTATTATCGGGTTGGCATATACAGGAAATGCAAATATCGCACACAAGGTTATGAATACAGTATGAATAACCGATTTCATGGAATTGTTCCTTTTCTGAAGTTGTCACCCGCAATTTCTGTAGGTACAGGAAAATAATGAATAGAGCATATTCAGAAAGCGTGATCTGTCCTCATTATTGTATACCTTACAAGGTATAGATAGACATCAATATGTAGCATTTAAACATCCGATTTCTCTTATATATAGGTAGGCGCCATACTGTGTGCCATATTTTGGGCTGCTTTCACCAGATCACACCGATCCAGGTTGCCGTAATTAATTAAAATCCAAATTGTTCAGGACTCGAATCTTGAAGATGTTGCAGACCATATTCCCGTTCCTGCGCTGGTTCCCGATGACACGCGACACCCTGCGTGCCGATCTGATTTCCGGTATCACGATTGCGCTGATCCTGGTACCACAAAGTATGGCCTATGCCCAGCTCGCGGGTCTGCCTGTGGTCTATGGTCTGTACGCGTCTTTCGTGCCAGTGATAGTGGCGTCAATGTGGGGTTCGTCCAACCAGTTACACACCGGTCCGGTCGCCATGCTGTCGCTGATGTCCGCAGCCACTGTCATCTCCTATGCCACGCCCGGTTCGACGGACTTCATACAGATCTCGATCATGCTGGCCATGATGGTCGGTATCCTGCGCCTGGCACTGGGTGTGTTCCGCATGGGCGCGATTGTGAACCTGTTATCCAGTCCGGTGATTATTGGCTTCACCAATGCCGCGGCGATCATCATCGGCCTTTCGCAGTTGAGTAAAGTCATCGGTGTCCCCTTCCCGCGTTCTTCTTCGTACCTGGCCGACTTGTGGAACGTCGTGGTGCAGGTGCCTGAAATGCATATCTGGACGTTACTGTTTGCGATTGGCTCATGGGTAGTGATCGCGGGGTTGAGAAAAGTGCACGCCGCTATTCCGGGTGTCCTCTTTGCTGTGGTCGTTGCTACTGTTGTCGCGGCAACCACCGGCTACGAAGACAAGATGAGTGTTGAAGAATCGCAGCTCATGGATGAACATGCAAAACAGACCATTCTTGCCTACAACGAGACCCAGACCAAGATTAAAGAACTGACCGCTTCGATAGCCAGGAGTAACCAGCAAGCAGACAAACTCGAGGCCAGTGACGATATCAAGGACATTGAAGATGCACAGACCTTGCGTGCCCATGCTAATGTCGATAAGCACCAGATTAGAATATTAAAACAGGCCAATAACAAACGACAGATTGAATTACACCGACTGCATCAGGAAGCGATCCTTGAAGATGGCAAAGTCAACCTGATATCAAAAGCACAAAACAAAAAAGAAAGTCATGACGGTAAAACCTGGCGTTTTCATCACATTGAGGACGGCACCATTATCTTCTCTGCCGGTGGTGCAGTGATTGGCAACATTCCCCAGGGTCTACCCAGTTTTGAAGTACCCAGGATCCGCTGGGACCTGTTACTGGCCTTATTGCCTTCTGCGATCGTGATGGCCCTGATTGGCTTTATGGAAGCGACTTCTATTTCAAAAGCCATTGCCACGGAAACCGGCGAGAAGGTCAATACCAGTAAAGAACTGATCGGACAGGGTCTGGCGAATATTGCCGGTAGCTTCTTTGGTTCGTATGCGGTGAGTGGATCCTTCTCGCGATCCGCGGTCGCGGCCCGTACGGGGGCCAAAACGGGACTCTATGCCATCATCAGTGCCCTGTCGGTGGTGCTGGTACTGTTGTTCTTCACTTCTTATCTTTATCACCTACCACAGGCCGTGCTCGCAGTGATCGTGATGATGGCGGTCTTCAGCCTGATTCGCATCCGACCACTGGTCCATGCCTGGCGCACGGATCGTGCCGGCAGCATCATCGGTATCATTACCTTCTTTGCCACACTCATGATGGCACCGGCCATTGCTAACGGTATTCTGCTAGGAATTGGTTTAACGATCCTGCAGTTCCTGATTCGTACCATGAAACCTCGGGTTGAGATCGTCGGTCTTAAGGATGACGGTACCTTAGGGGGGATTGAATCCAACAAACTCTCACCCATTAGCGAATATTTTGTCCCGGTACGTTTTGATGGTGCATTGACCTTTATTAACGTCGCCTATTTTGAAGACATGGTGTTAAACGCACATGCTAAATTCCCGAAAGCCAAAACCATTTTGATCATTGGCAGCGGGATTAATGCCCTGGATGCCTCCGGTGAAGAAAAAATTCGTGAGGTTGCCAACAGCCTGAACAAGGTCGGCGTCAAACTCGCATTCAGCAGTCTGAAATTCCAGGTGGTACGCGTAATGGTCAGGAGCGGTCTGATCGACCTCATCGGCAAAGAAAACTTCTATTCCAATAAAGAGCTTGCCCTGCAAACCCTGTGTCAACAGGCACGTGAGATGAACAGGGAATGTGCCGGGCTCGCCCAGTCACCTTTATAGTTCATAACATTCTTAAAATGGTAAAACAGGGTCAGAGAACAATAAACTTTAATATTAGAAAAAATTGCTCTCTGACCCAATTCATATATCTATGTAGCGAGCAGTAAAACACACAATGGCATCCTGACCATCACCGGCGGGGAATACCTGGAGGTCATTGCTACATCAGATCGCCATGGGTCAGACATAAACCAGGATGGCCACATAATGGCTAATGCTGCCGGCCAACACAAACAAGTGCCAGACACCATGCATCCATGGGTAACGAGTGTCGAGGGCAAAAAAGATAATGCCGCTGGTATAAAATATCCCGCCCACCAGTAACCAGAGAAAACCGATAAACGGAAGACTGGCGAGTAATGGTTTGAGCACGACGACGATTAGCCAGCCCATTACGAAATAAATGATAAAAGGTGCTATCCTGGCACCACGCTGAAATATTCCATCCAGGATAATACCCAGTACTGCCAGACCCCAAAGGGCACCGAACAGCCACCAGCCCACATAGCCATTGAGTGTGACTAATGTAAACGGGGTATAACTACCTGCAATTAACAGATAAATCGCCTGATGGTCCAGGATACGAAACACCCGTTTCGCACGCCCCGGTAAACTGTGATACAGCGTAGAGATCAGATAAAGTAGAAACAGCGTGGTTCCATACACGGAAAAAGCAACCGTGCGACGAACATCCCCATCCATCGAAGCAACGACTACCAGCACAACCACCCCCGCCAGGGCCAGCGCAGCGCCAATCATGTGGGAGATGGAGTTAAAACGTTCGGACTTGTTCATTACATGCATAATACAATAAATAAGCCTATCGACGAAGGGTCGTTACACAATCGCTTTAGAAGGTTAATCATCAACGCATCTATTCTTATGATTTTGATTCAGTGTCAATAAAGTTGAATATCCCGCCAGGATATGATTACTTGTAGTATAAAACGTGGCCAGTCCCCAAATATTGTTTTGCTGGTGATCAAACTTTTCCGAGAAAACGTGGTCTGTCCAATATTACCTGGCTATAATGCCCCGCTCAAAATATCAGGATTAGAAGTAATATGAAGTGGTTAATCAGAATGTTCTTCCGTACTGTTCGTCGTATTCTCGGACCGATCATGCTCCTGATCGACAAAATCACCAGCCCAAAGGGTGTTGAACGTCCTGCCGCAGAACAGCAACAGCTCGATCAGATCACCCAGAACATGGCCTTGTATCAATTCAGGACATGCCCCTTTTGCATGAAGGTTCGCCACGAAATCAAACGTCAATCGCTCAATATCGAGATACGTGATGCCCAGTACGATCAGCAGCATCGCCAGCAATTACTCAACGGGGGTGGACAAATCAAGGTGCCCTGCCTGCAGGTGGTCAATGAAGACGGTAATCACACCTGGCTATATGAATCTAACGAGGTGATTGATTACCTGCGAAAACTCGTTGCCTAACCTTATAGCTAATCAATAATAAAAGAGTGTCGGGGATAGTGTAAAAATAGAGTGCTGTCCAGAATGAGTTTTTACTCTGACCCCATTTATTATACACTTTCTTCATCATAGTCATCCCATTCACCAGCGGCAATCTCTTTTTCCTGTTGCCAGACAATGCCATCCGGCTGTGTGTAATAGATTTCTCGTTTAAGATTATTCCAGGGAAACTTTTCACTGACATCATCAATGATATAACGTGAATCATGGATGTATCTGGTTTGAATGGCATCTTCAAAGGACAATCCATTATCTCGATAGCTTTGATAAAATGATCGAACTTCATCAGTGATCTTCATTGAGATGTCATAACGCGGATCGTCAGCCATATTATTCATTCGAATCCCAAAACCGGTTATCTCATCATACATATCCTTTAATGGAATTCGGCTTAACTCGTTCGATTTACCCAGTTGTTCGCCCAGATAATACTCTT
>JASFLL010000127.1:0-5266 GCA_050118115.1 Thioalkalispiraceae bacterium | reverse complement strand
CGATCCAAATTGCCCGTATTGTCACAGGTTGTTTGTAAATACACGCTCCTTGGTAAAACAGGGCAAGCTTGAATTGCGCTGGATACCGGTCGGTATATTAATGACAACCAGTAAAGGCAAAGCAGTCGCGATCCTGCAGGCTGACGATCCACTTGCTGCCTTTTATAAAAATGAGGAATACTACGACAAAGGTGGTGCCATAGAAGAAGACCTTGCTTCGCCGGAGATCGAAAAGAAATTAAATGCCAATGAATCACTCCTGGCGCGTACCCATTTCGGTGCAGTTCCTGTGATGTTGTTTCGGGATCGAGATGGTATCGCAAGATTGGTTACGGGTTCACCCCCCAAGGCCAGACTGATGAACCTGCTTGGTAATGTAAAATAGAAACCAGTACGTATAAATTACATACAGTATCATTTGTAACTAACTTTCTTTTTCATTAGCTTACTCTGGCAGTAGATGCTGTCCTGATAGTTCTTTTTTGTCAGGACAATCCCGGTAATGACAACGTAATTGGCCAGTTCATGCCAGTTAATTCGCTGGCTATAACTGGTCCCTTCGTGATGAAAGTAGTGGTGAATATTTGAAACCTGTTTTTTACCATACGGCCTGACAAATATCTTTTTGGTATTGGCGATTAATTTCCTGCACTGGCTGCGGCTTGCCTTTGTAACAGGTTTGCTCACTTTTATATCGATCGTGCCATGCTTTACATTGTATTTTGCCACCATGGTTGCGCCATGCAGGCCTGGATACTTGGGCCGACTTAAATGCGCGTTCAGTTTTAAAATACCTAGATCCATCATGGTGACAGGCTCCCTGGCAATTATCTGTACAGGTGTTCGCTTGCCAGCAAATGAAGTAACAGGCCATAGGAATAGAATAATTAAAGGATAGATCAGAATCTTCATCTTTTTCACCGCGAATATAACTTCGAATGAATTACATATAGCAGAATATTGGCAGAAAAATGCGAGAAAGCCCTGGTTTGTATGAAAAATCGGGATGATTTTTGGTGGGGAAGTCACTTTTCCTGCTTTTGCTTTTGAGCATTCTCGACTATGATAAATTTAGCTTCGATTTAATCAGGTACTTAGTAGTCTTATGTCATTATTTACACAATCGATTTCAATTCCAGTCTGGTTATTTATTCTGCTGATGCTTGCCATGATTCCGCTACTTTACATGGTTTTCATGCTGATCTACCAGTTCATGCGGGGAGACATCGTCAAGGAAGAGCATAGTGATATGGTTGTCTGGAAGTTCAGCTCCCCTCGACGTAGCGCTGCACCAAAAAAGAAATCAGCCGACATAACTAAAGAAAAAGAGCGAGAAAAAAAATCGGACCTGGTACAGGTCCTGAAGATTTTGTTAAAAGAGGGTGAGAAAGGGGTGCTGATGCAAACCATAGCCGATCGAATGGGCACGAACATATCCAAGACGCAACACGCCATGCAAATACTGGTTGAAAAGCAAATGGTGGATGAGGTTGTTGGTGTCAGTGGTATAAAATATTACTTAACCCAGGCCGGCAGGGATTATTGCCAGCGCAAGGCCAAATAGTCCGGCTTTTGCTGGTCAGCTGGATCGTATTACGTGGTTCGACTACATATCATTTAGATAAGACTTTGCCTCTTCTCCTGGATCAGGTAAGCCGGCAATACACCAGGCATTAAGACAGGTCCCAAACAAATTGTGTACCCAGAGTTTGTCCTGACCATAACGGTGGCAAATGTGATTCATCGCCGGTGCAACACCAAATTTTCTGTAGTAATCCCTTAATGTTTCTATCACTTGCCAATGTTCTTGACCAAGCTCGCCGATCCCGAGTTGTGTAGCCATAGTTCGGGCGACATGCTCATTCCACTGGGTCGGGTCAAGAATGAGACCATTATCATCTGTTTTCGGTAGCCACGAAAGTTGCTGTACGGTATTCATATGTCCTCCTCCGGTTCGCACCGTGTCATAGAGAGGGGTTACCTAAAATATAGACAATAACCGGCTAATTTCATTCCAGTTGCATGTGATTGAAATAAAGCCTGAAAAGCTACCTATTAAAAAAATTACCAGATTGAATGGAACTGATTAGTAAAGGGACCGTCATTTATTTTTATTGCAGAAATGCTAATCTAATTATCTACTACATTAATAGGGGAGTGATTATGGTTACACTTAACATTAATGGTAAGAGCCATACCCTTGATATTGAAGATGATATGCCGCTGCTCTGGGCTTTACGCGAAATCCTGGGCTTAACTGGTACCAAATACAGCTGTGGTATCGGTATTTGTGGTGCCTGCACTGTGCACATTAATGGGAAAGCCGCTCGTTCTTGTATTGTTCCGGTATCTTCTCTTGATGCCACACAGACAATTACCACAATTGAGGGGCTGTCTTCTGATAATAACCATCCTCTTCAGCAGGCCTGGAAAGAACTGGATGTACCACAATGCGGTTATTGTCAACCGGGCATGCTTATGTCTGCAGCCGCATTGTTGAACAACAACCCCAATCCCAGTGATGAAGATATCGATACCGCAATTACCAATATTTGTCGCTGTGGAACCTTCAATCGGGTACGAAAGGGTATTCAACTGGCAGCGACCATCAATAAGCGGGGGAGGTCATGATGAAAAAAGAACGTGTTAATATTTCGCGACGTGAATTTATCATTACCACAAGTAAGGCCGGCGCCGGTTTTTCCCTTGGGCTTTATCTTCCCCTGGCTGGTTGCGAGCGATCAGCGGATGAGAAGATTGAAAAGGTGATTGATAAACAAGACGCTGCTTCTGTGGCTAAAGCAAATGTTCCGGAGGTTAATGCCTGGGTAGTCATTGAGCCTGATGATACGGTTATTATTCGGATTGCCCGCTCCGAGATGGGTCAGGGTACCCTGACCGGTCTGGCACAAATGGTGGCCGAGGAACTGGAATGTGACTGGTCCAAAGTCACGACGGAGTATCCGACACCGGGACAAAATCTGGCACGCGATAATATATGGGGAAGTTTTTCCACTGGTGGTAGTCACGGGATCCGCAGTAGCCAACAATATGTGCGTAAGGGCGGTGCAGTGGCACGGCAGATGCTAATCCAGGCTGCGGCCGAGCGATGGGATGTCCCCATGGCGGAATGCAAGGTGGCAAACAGTGTAATCACTCATATGCCAAGCGGTCGCACTATCACATATGGCAAAGTTGCTGCAGCCGCTTCAGAATTGTTTCCGCCGGAACATGTCGAACTCAAAGATCCGAAAGACTGGAAGCTTATCGGTAAGCCGGTCAAACGACTGGATACTGATGATAAGCTCAATGGCAAGCAGGTATTCGGTGCTGATCTCAAATTACCGGGTATGCTCAATGCTGCGATCAAGGCCTGTCCGGTATTCGGAGGCAAGCTCAAATCTTTCGATGCAGTAAAAGTCAATAAGATGCCAGGTGTGCATGCCGTGCTAACAGTTGATGATAATGCTGTTGCGGTTGTCGCTGACACATGGTGGCATGCGAAAAATGCTCTTGATGCATTACCGATCATCTGGGATAAGGGGCCAAATGCCGGTTTGAGCAGCGCTTCAATCGACAAGATGCTGGATGAAGGACTGGTTTCCAGCAATGAAGTATTTATTGGTAACAAAAATGGTGATGTTAGCAAGGCGTTGAAGGGGGCAGTAAAAACCGTTGAGGCGACCTATGCTTATCCATATCAAAACCATGCCACCATGGAGCCGATGAATGCTACCGCACGCTGGACCAAGGATAAGTGCGAAGTCTGGTGCCCCACTCAAAATGGTACCGCGGCCCTGGAAGCTGCGGCCAAAGCGGCTGGTTTACCTATAAGCCAATGTGATGTCTATAAAATTAATCTGGGTGGTGGTTTTGGTCGACGTGGGGCATTTCATGATTTTGTTGAACAGGCTGTCGCTATCGCCAAGCAGATGCCAGGTACGCCGGTGAAGTTGCTCTGGACCCGAGAAGAGGATATGACCCACGGTCATTATCACCCGATTACCAAGTGCAAACTGGTTGGTGGACTGGATAACAAGGGTAATCTAAGCGGTTTACATGTTCGTATCTCGGGACAATCTATCCTGGCTGCAGTCAATCCCAACTGGATGCAGAATGGTGTCGACATGATTACCTTCCAGGGATTCCATGCTGATGGTGAGCACGCCATCAGTTACTCGGTGCCGAATTTGCTGGTGGAGCATGCAATGAGAAACCCACCAATACCACCGGGCTTCTGGCGTGGTGTAAACATAAACCAGAATGCCATATATATGGAGTGTTTTCTCGATGAACTGGCACATACAGCAGGTCAGGACCCATTGGAGTTCCGTCGCCGGTTGATGGTTAACCATCCGAAGAGTCTGGCTGTTCTCAATGCAGTCGCGGAAAAAGCCGACTGGGGGAAACCAGCCGCAAAAAATCTATATCAGGGCCTGGCAGTTGTGAAAACATTTGGCAGTTATGTTGCAGCCTGTGCGGAAGTGTCTGTTGATGACCAGGGCAAACTTACAATACATCGTATTGTTGCCGCAACAGATCCGGGTTATGCCGTTAACCCGCAACAGATCGAAGCCCAGGTTGAAGGCTCTTTTGTCTTTGGTTTGTCGGCATTACTCTATGGCGAATGTACCATTAAGGATGGTGCCGTGGAACAAACGAATTTCCATAATTACCCCTCGATGTTAATCAATGAAATGCCCAAGGTTGATGTTATTGTTATGCCATCGGGCGGTTTCTGGGGTGGTATTGGCGAGCCAACCATTGCCGTCGCAGCGCCAGCAGTATTAAATGCTATCTTTGCCGCTACTGGTAAGCGGATCCGCCAGCTACCATTGAAAGGCATTAACCTGCGAGCCGCATGATAGTGTATGAGGTTTTAAATGCATAATTACGGAACCGATCACGAAGTATTACAGACTGCACTGGAGTGGCTACAACAAGGCCATGAGGTGGTCCTGGTGACCGTGTTGAAGACCTGGGGTTCATCACCACGCCCTCCGGGTTCGCTGTTAATCATGCGGCGAGATGGGATGCTGACTGGTTCTGTGTCCGGTGGCTGTGTGGAAGAAGATTTGCGTCAACGTTTTTGTGCACAACAGTTGAGTGATAGCTATCCTACCCGCATCGATTATGGGGTAAATCGTAATGATGCGGCCCGCTTCGGGTTACCCTGTGGTGGACGCCTCGAATTGCTTGTAGAAAAGCTTGATAATCTGACACAGTTACAGCGATTGCTGGATGGGATGCAGCAACAACAATTAAT
>JASFLL010000126.1:0-5274 GCA_050118115.1 Thioalkalispiraceae bacterium | reverse complement strand
GCGTTTTTTGTTGTTCTGCTTTAAACCAGGTTATGTCTCTATTTTCCCGCAACTTTCTATTTTTAACCTGCATTATAATAGCCAGCATCGTGTTGTCAGTTCGGGTCATGAATGTTCACGCGGATCATATTGCTGATCCCCTCGCTAATGAAATTCACAATCAAATTATAAAACCTGACACAATCACCACGGAACTGATGCTGGACTGGAGCAGCATTGAGTCCTTTTACCGCAAGCGAAATTATAAGCCGGTCTGGTTGACAACCAGTGGTCCCGACGAACGGGCAAACCAATTACGCCAGACTCTCCATGTAGCTGATCAGGAAGGACTTAATCCAGCTGATTATCACATCGATACAATTACGCAACTCTGGAAACTTCGCTCCCTGGATGAACTTGCGGCACTGGATATCTATTTAACAGATGCTTTTTTTCGTTATGCCATAGATGTACACAGGGGGCGGGACAGACCCAATACACCTGATCAGAATGGGCAGAAATGGCATATCAAACTCCCTTCATTCAACATCGTTGATGAGTTGAACCTGGCATTAAAGAGCAAGGATTTTGAAAAAAGTCTGCAGCAATTACCGCCCAGTCATCTTGGTTATCAACGTCTGCGTGATGCCCTGACGAGTCTGCGTCAAATCGCCAGACATGGTGCATGGCCGATCATGCCTCCGGGTCCATCGCTGCGTAAAGGGATGAAACATATCCAGGTTCCCCTATTACGCCAACGTTTGCTTGCCGATGGTAGCTTAACTATGGCCATGGCAAAAAACGATAACAAGGAATTTGATCAATCATTGAGTTATGCTGTGCAGCGCTTCCAGGTACGCCATGGGTTAACAATGGACGGTATAGTGGGACCAAAGACCCGGACAGCCATGAACGTTCCTATTGATGAACGTATCAAGCAAATTAAACTCAATATGGAACGGTGGCGCTGGTTACCACGTAAACTCGGTAAACGTTATATCATCGTCAATACCGCCGCTTACAATCTGGCTGCGATAGATAATGATCAAATCCTGTTTACGATGTGGGTGGTAATAGGTAAAGAACAGCGCCAAACACCGGTCATTAACGGCGTAATGTATACTATTGTATTTAATCCGTACTGGACCGTACCCATGAAGCTGGTATTCGAAGACCTCATCCCCAGGCAATTGCAAAATCCGAACTACCTGAAACGCAAGAAAATCCGCGTCATGCGTAATCTGGCGAAAAATCTGGAAGTGGATCCAGAAAAAATCGATTGGCAATCTTTTACGCAGGAATCTTTTCCATATGTCTTACGTCAGGACCCGGGGCCTGATAATCCACTGGGTCGGATTAAATTTTTATTCAGTAACAAATATGAAGTCTATCTACATGACACCCCCAAACGTCACCTGTTTGATAAAAGTAAACGGGCGTTTAGCGCTGGCTGTATCCGGATTGAAAATCCTGTGCGACTGGCCGAGTTTCTGCTGGCAGACGAACCAGGCTGGGACCGAACTCGGATCAGTCGTGCGATCGCCTCTGGAAAAACCCGGGAGCTTGAACTAAAACAACGTACCCCGGTCTATTTGTTATATTTGACCAGCTGGGTTGGGGAAGACGATACCATCTATTTTTATGATGATGTCTATGATCGCGATAAATCCCTTCAGTAACCCACAAATGTTGCCGATATAAATGGTGTAATTTGCGGTATTTGGCGTTTTATTCGCCACAAATTTGATATATTTTCACTATGATTTCACGAAGACAATTCCTGCTTGGTGCCACGGCTAGTCTGAGCCTGCTCAGCTCCCCACTAGCATTGGCTCGCCCCGCCCTGGCCAGAGAGCGCAGATTGAAATTCTATAACCTGCACACGGGCGAACATCTCAGTGCCATCTACTGGGTAGAGGGGAAATATATTCCAGAGCAACTGGCCGCGATTAATAAACTATTGCGTGATCACCGTACCGGTGAGATCGAGGTTATCGACAGGCGTCTACTGAATCAACTTTTCATCCTGCAACACAAAATTGAAAACCATGGTAGCTTCCACATTATCTCCGGATATCGTTCACCCAAAACCAATGCGCGCTTGCGTAAAACAGGGAGTGGTGTCGCCAAACGTAGCCTGCACATGCAGGGCCGAGCGGTGGATGTCAGATTACCGGGTGTTGAACTCAAACACCTGAGACAGGCCGCCCTCAAACTCCACGCCGGTGGTGTCGGTTACTATCCAAAATCCAACTTCGTTCATCTTGATACCGGGCGTGCTCGTTTCTGGTAAAGCAAGCTATATCCCGATCAATTAGTCTTTTTCTTTAAATCCAGGATCGTCTGGATTAGTTGCTGATTGTCCCACTCGCGCGTACCCACTGCACGATAAACAATATGACCACGGGGATCGATAATGAAACTGGTTGGCACGCCTAATACCGGATATTTTTGTACAACAGATGAATCACGATCCATTAACAAAGGAAAGGTGACAGGATAATCAGAAGTAAAAGTAAAAATAGTATCAGCATCTTCGCCGATGTTAATCGCCAGCATTACTACATTTTGTTTTTGTATCACCTTCCACAGTCTTTGCATTGAGGGTAATTCAAATCGACACGGCGGGCACCATGTAGCCCAAAAATTTACAATCACCACTTTGCCACGGTAATCCGACAATCGATGCGTCTGGTCATCGATATCCTTTAAAACAAAATCTGGCGCTAATGGCTGTCCCTTAACTGGATGCAGGGGTTCAGGCTTTTGAGCAGCGGTGGCTGTTGATACGCACAACAATAAAACTAGCGTGTAAAATATTCTGGAAGCTTTCATTGCACTAACCTATTTTGGTGGCACATAAATATCTTTAGAGCACTTTAAATTTTTCATGCTCGCCGTTTGAATCTTGCCGTCGACTTTCCAGCTGATATCGAGATCAAAACTTGCACCGTAAGGTAACTTAAATACACTCATACCCCAGTTATAGTCACCCGCTTGAAAAATCTGCTTACTGGGTAGCAATGACCATTCGAAGGCGATGATTTGCGCCTGACCAACATTCCTCTTCAGCCAGATCTGCTTCCAGTCTTCACGAGGTTTCATATGGTATGTCTTGCCCTGATAGTGGTAACGCCAGTCGCGGACATCATGTTGAATCACGTGCTTTTTATCCGGGGTGGAAGTATTGGTATAAACAGTCTGGAAGATACAGAAACTGGCTATATATTTGACTTCCTCTGGTTTGAAACCCCTCCCGGCGAAATAGGCACGCGTCTGATCTGGAAGACGTTGCACAAACCGTAACGTCATATAATCATTCCGCCATTCCCAGAAAGGCAACTGGGCCGTATCATCAGTCCCGGTAATCATGTCCGCCTTCACTGGCGATACACAAAACACCAGCAGTAGCATAAAGCCTGGCCACGTTCTCATTGCCTGCTCCTCTACCTGAAACATAATAAGTAAGTATAACGTTCCTGGTCAGCATAAAACCAGAGGCTGTATTAAATATTGATGGAGTACCCGGAGAGGCAAAAAAAACGCCTGTCCTTGAAAGGACAGGCGTTAATCCTGGAGAGTATTTTTATTTTCTTGCAGCTTTTTTCAGTTTTTTAATGAAATTCACGTCATCACTATTTGAACAGGTCGTAACCTTTCGACGCCCTTTATATCCATGTCTGAATTCGTCTTCCTTAACACAAGGTGGGGCTACGACATCCTTAAAGTCGATCAACCAAGTGGCATCACCCATTCCGTCTATTTGATCAACAGTGCTCTCTGGGTGCTGTACATTAATGATAAACTGAGTCGGATTGGCCGGGTTAAAGATCATGCCGGTATTTTCCGCACCTTTGACCTGCAGGCTCATGAAGTGATCCAGTGATTCGGCAACACCGTCACCATTAGTATCACGCAGGAACCAGACATCGCCACCGACGTTGTCACCATTGGGCTTGTCCTCGATCACGTAGATATTACCTAATGCATCCTGGGCCAGATTATCCGGCGAAGACAGGCTACCGGTAGTCGGAGCATAACCCACATTTTTCTCGAAGCTTGCATCAACGGCCAGACGTACCAAAGCCTTGCCGTTACCCAGTTCTTCAACAGAATAGACAGCCTGTTCTTCAGTCGCAGTAAAATAGACCGCTTCATGGCCATTCTTCAGGTACCCGACTTCGATGTCTTCCGGACGACGAAATGGTGTGCCGTTCAGTTCATCGGCAGCGGCGCGTCCACCGCGGGTTGCGTTATCAAATGGATCGGCAGAGGTCAGTGCATTACCGTCAATATCCGTCATCGCCACCCAGGTTGCCAGACCCGTGCGCTCTTCCGGACGATGATTTGGATAACTGCCAGCATTGGCAGTCACGTCACCGGTAAAACCGTCAACAACCAGCACAAATGTCTGCCCTTTGCTGTAATCACCTTTAACTGCGGGTACGAATTTATAAATCGATCCAGAGCGGTCTTCATCATCGAAATAGAGGGCGGAACCATCATGATTGAACTGCAGGCCCTCAATTGAAACGTTAGGTATATTTGTCAGTTCATTGACGACTACTGTTTCACCGGACTCTACATCGGCCATAGGATTCATGACTTCAAACATACGGCCTTCCCCTGACCATTCTTCAGCAATCAGCAGTGTGTTTGCCGGTGTCCAGGTTGCAGGATCAAGTGCACCAAAATCACCACTCCAGTCACCGTGCGAGCCATTCATGTCGCCCCTGAACAGATTGACAGTTTTATCGGTCACAGTATCGTAACGACTAACGCCGGCACCGAATTGCGTTTCATGTGGCAGAAAGATATAACGACCACTGGGATCGAAGGCACTCATGTCGGTCATCGAAGAGTTACTTCCCAGGCCGGGGACTCGTACACTGGATTGATCGGCATCTGCTTCGATTTCATGCAGACTGGTCAGGTTTGTGTAACTGACCCCCGCCGGGACCTGCCAGGGAGAATTCAATTCATTGACGTGGTTGGGCACCTGGGCAACAGCAGCTGACTGAGTCAGCGGATTAAAGTAAATGTCTGTCGCAGCACAGGCAACGTGCGTTCCTGACAGCAACAAGGCAGTAGCGATACTGGTTTTGGTAAACGATTGCATGTTATCTCCTAAATAAGCTTTTTAGTGAATCCATGATATTTCTTCAACGCGCAACTGTTTGAATGCCTGATGCGCCTAGCACAGATTAGGAGATTTCCTTGACCACGAGATGACACAATTGTGACTGTTCAATGATCTGTATGTAATTCCAATCCTGGAAATAAAATTTGAACAGA
>JASFLL010000125.1:0-5305 GCA_050118115.1 Thioalkalispiraceae bacterium | reverse complement strand
ATCGTTAGCAGAAGAAGTGAGTAAGGCCTCAACTGTGATCGATGGACTGGAACAGGACAGCGAAGCCATTGGTACCGTACTGGATGTTATTCAGGGGATTGCAGAACAAACTAACTTACTGGCATTGAATGCGGCAATTGAAGCGGCCAGAGCGGGTGAACAGGGTCGAGGTTTTGCCGTGGTCGCCGATGAAGTACGGAGCCTGGCAAGCCGTACCGCAGACTCAACGCAGGAGATCCAGAGTATTATTGAAAAACTCCAGATGGGAGCGAAAGATGCCGTTGCAGTGATGCACACTGGGCGTAGTCAGGCAGAATCGAGTGTCAAACAGGCTGGTGAAGCAGGCGAAGCATTGGCAATTATCACATCAGCTGTGAGCGATATCTCTGATATGAATACTCAGATCGCCAGTGCCGCAACCCAACAGGGATCCGTGGCAGAAGAGATTAATGTCAATATCAGCAATATCTCTCAGGTTGCGGATCAAAGTGCACGCGGTACAGAAGATATTGCCAAATCGAGTACCGACCTTGCCAGGCTGGCAGTCGAATTACAGTCAATGGTAGCGCAGTTCAAGATATAATTATTCATAAACAGTTTGCTTGTTTAGTGCTCTCTATACGTATACTGGTGGCTGGCTTTTCAGTTACCAGCTTAAAACACTTTTTTGAAGTCTTAAATCCCCACTTTTTTGCTTAACTGAGAAATTATTACTTGCATCCAGGTAATTTTCTGCGCGATCATTAGCGCCAGCAATTAATCCGATAATAACAAGCGAGTATTTTCTCTTTGTATGGCTGCACGATCTTATACCGCGGAAGATATTGAAGTATTAACCGGTCTTGAACCGGTCCGTAAACGCCCTGGGATGTATACCCAGACTGAGCGACCCAATCACCTGGCCCAGGAAGTCATTGATAACAGTGTCGATGAAGCCATTGCCGGACACGCTACGCGTATCGATGTCTGCCTGTATAAAGATGGTTCTCTGGAAGTCAGTGATGATGGTCGTGGTATGCCGGTCGATAAACATCCTCGCGAAAAATTACCCGGTGTCGAAGTTATCCTCACACGCCTGCATGCCGGGGGTAAATTCTCAAACAAGAACTACCAGTTCTCCGGCGGCTTGCATGGAGTTGGTGTCTCAGTCGTCAACGCTCTGTCCAAGCACCTGGAAGTCTGGATCAAGCGTGGTGGCAAAGAATACAACATGGCCTTCGCCAATGGTAAAAAGGCCTCAAAGCTTGAAGTAATCGGAACAGTTGGACAGCGTAATACCGGTACCACGATTCGTTTCTGGCCGGACAAAAAATACTTCGATTCGGTTAAGTTTTCAGTATCTCGACTGAAACATATTCTACGCGCCAAGGCGGTGTTATGCCCGGGTTTGACTGTAGGTTTTGAAGATGAAGTGACCGGTGAAGTAGAAGAGTGGTATTACGAGGATGGACTCAAGGATTACTTAACGAGCGCCCTGGAGAATTGCGAGCTGGTTCCGACCGACGCATTTGTCGGTGATATGGAAGGTAATGAGGAAACCGTCAGCTGGGCCCTGGCCTGGGTGGCTGAAGGTGAAAACAGCCTTACCGAAAGTTATGTCAACCTGGTACCGACGGTACAAGGTGGTACTCATGTTAACGGCTTGCGTACCGGTCTGACTGATGCTGTCAGGGAGTTTTGTGAATTTCGTAATTTAGTCCCCCGCGGAGTAAAAATCTCACCGGAAGATGTCTGGGACAAGGTGAGTTATATTCTCTCCGTTAAACTGCTGGATCCCCAGTTTTCCGGACAAACCAAGGAACGTCTGAGCTCCCGCGAGTGCGCCACTTTCGTATCGGGCGTGGTCAAAGATGCATTTGGTTTATGGTTGAATCAGCACGTTGAAGCAGGCGAACGTATTGCGGAACTGGCCATCAATAATGCACAGAGTCGAATGCGCGCCGGTAAAAAAGTGGTGCGTAAGAAGATTACCCAAGGGCCAGCATTACCCGGCAAACTTGCTGATTGTTCGTCCCAGGACCTGGAGCGAACAGAATTATTTTTAGTGGAAGGTGACTCTGCTGGGGGTTCAGCCAAGCAGGCACGGGACCGCGAGTTCCAGGCCATCATGCCGTTACGTGGAAAAATCCTGAATACCTGGGAAGTAGATTCAGCTGAGGTTCTGGGTTCACAGGAAGTGCATGATATATCGGTTGCGATTGGTGTTGACCCTGGATCGATGAACGTTAGTAATTTACGTTACGGAAAAATTATTATCCTGGCTGATGCCGATTCCGATGGTGCGCACATCGCAACTTTATTGTCAGCCTTATTCCTGCGCCACTATCAAGGCCTGGTTGCAGAAGGACATATCTATGTAGCGATGCCACCGCTATTCCGGATTGATGTCGCCAAAGAGGTCTTCTATGCACACGATGAAGCCGAGAAACAGGGTATTCTTGATCGTATTGTCGCTGAAAAGAAAAAGGCTAAAGTACAGGTGACTCGCTTTAAAGGTTTGGGTGAAATGAATCCCTTACAGTTACGTGAGACAACTATGGACCCGAATACCCGTCGATTAGCGCGATTAACCATTCAGCCGGGTGATGGTGCCCAGTCGATGATGGATATGTTACTGGCCAAAAAGCGAGCCTCGGACCGAAAGGCCTGGTTGGAAGAACGGGGAGACCTGGCCAATGTCTAGTAAGAAAAAAGCTGCGAAAAAGAAGACTGCGAAAAAGAAATCAGCAGCAACGAAAAGTAGCAAGCCTAAAGTGAAAGCAGCAAAGAGCAGAAAATCGAAAGAAGGTGCGCAGGAAGAATTGTTTGATGACAATATCGAACGCTTGCCGATAAAGACCTTTACCGAGCGAGCCTATCTCGATTATTCCATGTACGTGATTCTGGACCGTGCACTACCGCATGTGGGTGACGGTCTTAAACCGGTACAGCGACGTATTGTTTATGCCATGTCCGAGCTAGGTTTAAAAGCCGGTTCCAAGTTTAAAAAATCTGCGCGTACTGTCGGTGATGTATTAGGTAAGTTTCATCCTCACGGCGACAGTGCCTGTTATGAAGCCATGGTCTTGATGGCTCAACCATTCTCATATCGTTATCCATTACTGGAAGGTCAGGGTAACTGGGGTTCACCGGATGATCCCAAGTCCTTTGCGGCCATGCGTTATACCGAATCACGCCTGTCTGCTTTTGCAGACTTGCTACTCAGAGAATTAGGACAGGGTACGGTCGACTGGGTACCCAATTTTGATGGTTCATTAAATGAGCCAAAATTATTACCAGCACGCGTACCGCATGTATTACTAAATGGCACAACAGGTATTGCTGTGGGCATGGCAACGGACATTCCGCCACATAACCTCCGTGAAGTGGGTAAGGCCTGTATCCATTTATTGAAAAATCCCTCGGCAACACTATCTGAAATAACTAAATATGTAAAAGGCCCGGATTACCCTACTGATGCAGAAATTATTACGCCTGTGAAAGAAATCCGTGCCATGTATAAAAAAGGTGGCGGTTCGATTCGCATGCGCGCCAAATATGAAAAAGAACGGGGCGACATCATTATTACCGCTTTACCGCATCAGACCTCACCGGCAAAGATTCTTGAGCAGATCGCAGGACAGATGACCGCCAAGAAACTCCCGATGGTAGTTGATTTACGTGACGAATCAGATCACGAAAATCCAACCAGGCTGGTGATCGTTCCAAAATCAAATAAAGTTGATGCTGACGAATTGATGACGCACCTGTTTGCAACGACTGACCTGGAACGGACATACCGGGTTAATATGAATGTCATTGGCATGAATGGCCGTCCGGGTGTGCGCAACTTATTGCAGATGTTGCTGGAATGGATCGAATATCGCATGCAGACAGTGACGCGTCGTCTGCAATACAGGTTACAAAAAGTTAAAGATCGTCTGCATTTACTGGATGGTTTATTAATTGCATTTTTGAATCTTGATGAAGTGATCAGGATTATCCGTAAGGAAGATGAACCCAAACCAGTCCTGATGAAACGCTTCAAGCTCACTGAGATACAGGCGGATTACATACTGGATACACGTTTGCGTCAGTTGGCCCGCCTTGAAGAAATGAAGATCAAGGAAGAGCAAAAAGAATTAAAGAAAGAACGCAAGGAACTGGAAAGCCTGCTGGGATCCAAGGCAAAACTCAAGACCCTGGTCCGCAACGAATTACAGGAAGATATCGACAAGTATGGTGATGACCGTCGTTCACCCATTGTATCGCGTGATGCTGCCCAGGCTATGGATGAAACAGCCCTGATTAGTTCTGATCCTGTCACTGTCATTCTTTCTGATAAAGGCTGGGTACGCGCTGCCAAAGGACATGAAGTGGATGCCGCTGCATTAGCGTACAAGTCCGGCGATCAATACCTGGATTCGGTCAAGACCAAGACCAACCAGCTTTCGATATTTATCGATTCGACGGGACGGACCTATGCCGTGCCATCACATACCCTGCCATCGGCACGAGGGATGGGTGAACCGCTGACCGGGCGATTGAATCCTCCCGATGGTGCCCGTTTCTGTGGTGTAGTGTCAGGCGACCCTGAACAACATGTGCTGTTGGCGAATAGCACGGGTTACGGTTTTATTGCGAAAATCGAGGATTTAATCACTCGCAACAAAAAAGGTAAGGTTGTGATGAAAGTCCCCGTGGGTGCGACTGTACTGCCACCGTCTCTGGTCAATGATATGGAAAACAACTGGGTCGTTGCTGTTACCAGTGAAGGTCATATGTTAATACATCACATCGATGAAATTCCGGTGATGCCAAAAGGCAAGGGCATCAAGATTATCAATATCCCCGCAGCGGCAAGAGGTCGTGGCGAAGTCGTTACTGCAACTACGGTTGTAAACGATCAGGATAGTATCAAGATATTCTCAGGCAAACGCCACAAGGTCCTCACCCAGGACGAAATGGAGGCCTATGAAGGTGAGCGTGCCCAGCGGGGCCGTAAACTACCTCAGGGATTCCGTTCTGTTGAACGACTGGTGCCAGAAGCTGAAGATAGCGCTGCTACGGAAGAAAAATAGTAGCGACCCGTTACATTTCTACTTTATTCACCTGGCTGGTTATATAAATGCACTAATTATAATATTTATGTAACGTCTTGATTCATCTTAACTTCAATCATTTTTCAGAAATTTTTACCCGCGTTTTGTCCACAGTTGGAGCTCTCTTCTTAACGGCGGGATAGTATTTGTTATATTATAATTATATAAAAGCAGATCAATTCATCTAATTGGTACTCTGCTCTTTGTATAATAATATGGAAATA
>JASFLL010000124.1:0-5314 GCA_050118115.1 Thioalkalispiraceae bacterium | reverse complement strand
CAGCAATAAATCTTCGATGAAACGGGTCGCCGCATGGATATCAATAGGACTGGGTAATACCGGTACCAGAACCAGATCAACCTGCCGAATCAGTTCTTGCAGCGTTTGGCCCATTACACCGGCGGGCGCATCGATAATCACCTTATCAGTTCCGGGCAGGACACGACGGTGCCAGGACATGGTCACACCCGTGCGACGTTCAAAAGCCGGTACTCCATAAATCTCATTTTTTTCCTTGGGACGCAGGCTCAACCATTTCATGCTGGAACCCTGAGGATCGTGATCCACTAACGCGGTAGACATCCCCTCGCTGGCAAAATAACTGGCAAGGTTGGTCGCGACCGTGGTCTTGCCACAGCCTCCTTTGGAATTGAGGACAAGTATACGTTGCATAGAGTCTCGATTTGTTCAGCTTACGTTTTAAGAATAGACCTCGCCCGATCGTTAAACCGGAATAAGGCCACAAAACTGGCTCAATTATCCCACATAAATTGTGGTCAAGAAATGCCCATTTGGATCATTATTATAGACCATTGATTTTAATACTAAAATTATGGTTGTTTTTATGCGCATCAGTTCAAGAATTCGCCAGTTTTTGCCCAGCTCGGGCCTGCTTGACAAGGCCCCCGTCCGAGAAGCATTATCCCCGCACTTGACCAGATAATTGGTGCCCGATGGATTTTCTTCCAGAAGGTGAAACGGGAAGTTGGTGAAATTCCAACGCTGCCCCCGCAACGGTAATCAAGTCGAGGTGAGTCAGACAGCCACTGCCATTCAGGTGGGAAGGCGATTCACCATTGGACCTGAAGGTTCAGCTTGTAAGCCCGGAGACCGGCCATTTGTCTTTTCTATGGGTGTGCGCGGGGGGCGTACAACAGGAATCTTGCTAAATTTTCCTGAACTTTCCTCAGTGCACGTATGACCACGCTCTCGCGGGTGCGCGAGTTATGAGGAAAATAATTAAAATGAAATCAGCCTTATCCATAAAAATACTTACCACAACCATCATTATTACTGCCTTACCTTTTCACGCCTATGCCGAAACCAGTTCATCCCCGATCGTGGTTACCGCCAGCCGAACCAGTGAAACCGTCGATGATAGCCTGGCATCCGTCAGCGTTATTACCCGGGAGGACATCGAAAACAGTCAGGCCCGGGAAGTTGCTGATCTTTTAAAACTGGAAGCAGGTATCGACCTTTCCAAAAATGGTGGACCCGGCGCACTCACCAACGTTTTTACCCGTGGCGCCAATTCAAATCACACTTTGTTCCTGATCGATGGCATGCGGGTCTCATCGGCCACTACCGGTACCTTTTCTCTGGAACGATTAACTTTAAACGACATTGAGCGCATTGAAATAGTGCGGGGGCCCCGATCCACTCAGTATGGTTCCGAAGCCATAGGAGGCATCATTCATATATTTACCCGCAAACATGAGTCCATGAATGCCAGAATCGGCGCAGGCAGTTTTGGTACCAGACAGGCCTCGGCCGGCCTGGTACTTGGCAAGAAAACTGTTTTACGACTGGGTGGCAGTTATGAACAGGCCAGGGGATTTTCAGCGACCAACCCTAATGCTGGCTTTTTCTATAATGCTGATGATGATGGTTATCGTAAAAATAATTACAATCTGTCATTTAGCACGCCACTATCGGATTCAATAAAACTGGAACTGGTTGGCTGGGGTAGTAATAGTCAGACTGAATTTGATCAGGGCGTGAGTGATGCGATCAATCAGGATTTTATTGCTAATTTCAAACAGCAGGTGAGTGCCAGTTGGTCACATAAATTATCCATCGGCTACAATTATGAAAACATCATTACCACATCCGGTTTTCCCTCTGACATCACCACCAGACGTACTCAAATCGACTGGCAACATGATATTGTGCTGAGTGATAAATTACTATTGCTCGCTGGTTTTACTCGTTATGAAGATAAAGCCCAGAATATTGATACAGGGACGCCAACTACCTTTTATGATCAGAGCATCGACAATAACGCTATCTTCACTAACCTGAGTTATAGCGGTGATACCCACAGCTTTTTATTTTCAATCAGGGAGGATGATCACAGCGCGTTTGGTAGCGAAACCACCGGTCTTGTCTCCTGGGGAATGAGACTGACCCCGGATATGCATGTCACTGCAACGATCAGTAATGCCTTCCGCGCACCCAGTATCAACGAGCTCTATCATCCTGGTTTTGATTATGGTGGCGGCCCATTATACGCTGGTAACCCTGATCTAAAACCCGAAACATCCGATGGTGGTGAACTGAGTTTCAGGTGGGCAATCAACAAGCAACAAAAGCTCAATGTTACCTATTTCAGTAACTGGATAAACAACCTGATTGCCTATGAAGGTACAAACTTTCAGGCAATCAATATTGCCCAGGCTCGCACCAAAGGGCTGGAATTACAGTACACTCTTGCAAAAGACAAGTGGAGCCTGAATACCAATCTAACCCTGCAACGTGCATATGATGAGGAAACAAAACTTGATTTAATTCGTCGTCCACGTGAGAAACTGGGTATGACCTTAGGTTATGACCATAGCAATGATGCGCATACACGCCTGGAGGTGTTATACAGCGCCAGCAGGCTGGATGGCTCGAATAAGGAATTTGAACTACCCAGCTATACTATCTTCAATCTTGCCACCCGCATCAAGATCGACAGGCAGGTATGGGTTGATGCACGCATGGATAATATTACTAATAAGCAATATGAACTTGCCCGGGGATTTAATACCCCTGATCGTTCTGTATTCCTAGGCATCAGTTACCAGGCGGAATAACTGCGAGTATATAAATTTGGTTAAGCCACTCTACATTACGATATTCATCTCTGCCATGTTACACATGGCAGCTGTTATCGTTTACTGGCCAAATCAACATGAACTGCTGGTGTCTACGCCCCTGCAGGGCGGCCCTCTTAATATAACTATTAAGAATAAATCACTGAACAATGATTCGCCTGACGGCCCAAAAACAGCAAAACAGCAGAAACACCGAAAGACTGAGCGCCCAACAACACACCAGGCATCCAGCCCACAAGTTGTCAGGCGAGAACATTCAGACACGATAAGACCTGAAGTAGACCATCTCTCGACTAAAAACAATTCTGTGGCCATTGCGACCAGCACCAGGTCGGATGCAAAAGCTCAAACGGGTAAGAATAAATCAGCAGCTGATAATCAGGTTCAGAAAACTGCCCGATTAAATAACAACATGATTGATTACCTGAGTTCTGAGTTTAAGGTACGTTTCAAATATCCTGTGCTTGCACGCAAACGTGGCTGGCAAGGTGAAGTCCTGTTAAATCTGGACATCAATCGCCACGGTAAGATCGCGCGGGTAGCGATTCAACGTAGTTCAGGTTATTTGATTCTTGATCACAATGCAGTCAAAACATTCGAATTAATAGGTGAAATATCACCAATCCTGGCCCAGCAATTATTCGGGGATCATCATTTATCTATTCCGGTTGTTTATCAACTGACTGGTAGTTAAAGTACAGGCCCCTGCAGGAGAAAACTTATGGGACATCGATTATCAAAGATCTACACACGCACGGGCGACAAAGGTACAACCGGTCTTGGCGATGGCTCCCGTGTGGAAAAAGACCATCCACGGGTCGAGGCCTATGGTACTGTTGATGAATTAAACAGTCATATCGGCGCCGTGCTTGCCCATCAACTGCCAGATGATATTCGCCAGTGCCTGGAAGGTGTGCAGCACGATCTGTTTGATCTCGGCGGCGAGGTCTGCGTCCCTGGTCACCAGACCGTAATGGCCAGTTACACAGAACGACTGGAACAGCAGCTGGATTCGTTCAATGCCAACCTGCCAGCGCTTAAGGAATTTATTTTACCTGCGGGCGGCCATGCTACTGCACAGTGCCATATCGCCCGTACAGTTTGTCGTCGTGCCGAACGACGACTCTACTCACTCAGCAAGCTCGATAAAGTCAGTGAACAAACACTCGCTTATGTAAACCGGCTCTCCGACCTGTTGTTTGTTATCGCTCGTGTGATTGCGCGCTATGAAAATGGCGCTGAAGTACTCTGGACACCCAATCGATTCAATAAATGATAGATATACGCGGCGACCTCATTTATATATTCGATTTCAAACTTTTTAAAATCATATCTTCCAGAATTTTGCCATGCGATTGACCAGTTGTTAAGCTACTGGGCTAGCTAGTTACCAGCAGTTCGGAGCGTATAATGAAAAAACCAGTAATCTTTATCGGCATCGGTGAAATGGGTGGTGTATTCGCCAGAGCTATTTTGCGTCTTGGTCACCCCATTGTCCCGGTCACACGTGCTATGGATTTAGATGAGGTAGCTGCTACCTATCCTGAACCGGAACTTGTCCTGGTATCCGTTGCAGAGAATGACCTACCGTCTGTACTGGAAAATACCCCCCTGCAATGGCGAGAGCAATTAGGTCTATTACAAAACGAGTTATTACCGCGTGACTGGCAGGTGCACTCGATAAATAATCCTACCGTTATTTCCGTCTGGTTTGAAAAGAAAAAAGGTCAGGACTTTAAAGTCCTTATACCCTCACCTACCTATGGTCCCAAGGCACAACTCCTGGTAGACGCACTGGCAACCATTGAAATACCGGCACGCGTGGTCGCTGATAATACAGCCTTACTCGAAGAGCTGGTGATTAAAAATGTATATATATTGACGACAAATATTTGCGGGCTGATCACAGAGAATAATGTCAATGACTTATGGCAACACCATCGTGAACTTGCTACGCAAGTTGCTAATGAAGTGATCGACCTGCAGGAATGGCTAACGGATTCTTCATTTGATCGCGCCAGGCTAGTCGAGGGCTTTGTAGCCGGTATCAACGGTGACCTGGAACATATGTGTATGGGGCGTTCCGCCCCTGCACGCTTGACTCGCGCAATTGGACTGGCTGATAAGGCCGGTCTTGCCGTACCTAAGATGCGGGAAATTTATCAGAAAAAAGTCCAGTCATAATTTTCAGACAAATTTATTCACGCTAGCTCGGAGATGGCCCACTTATCCAGGAACAAATTTCGTTGTGAAATGGTCAGCTCATCATTTTCATTTCGCCGCTGACCCTGAGCAGAACTAAAATCCAGGTAAGCCGGCCCACTCACGGTCAGTAATTCCACCGAACTCAGTTGCTCGATATCACCATTAATGGTTTCCAGGGTGACCATAAGGTTTTCCAGCAAGTCTTTATTTTCTGATTGAATGTTAATTGAGAGTGTATATTTACGCATGGGATTCACCTGTTACGACAAAATTAGATAGTAATACCGATT
>JASFLL010000123.1:0-5323 GCA_050118115.1 Thioalkalispiraceae bacterium | reverse complement strand
CGTTATCAACCATGCTTTTTAGTCGTGCCGGGACTTCAATGTTCATGCACTTTGACAAATTTTCAGCAACGTGCAGACAAATCTCGAGACCCACAGTATCTGCGAGCTCAATAGGGCCCATTGGCATGCCGAAATCGGTCGCTGCTTTATCGATTACGCTGAGCGGTACTTTCTCTTCAGCTAATAATACGGCTTCCATCAAGTAAGGCATTAAAATCCGGTTAACCAGAAATCCCGGCGTGCTTGTTACAGGCAATGGCAGTTTATTAATTTTGCGTGTGAACGCGGCTGCTTTACTGGAAACGTCCTGACCTGTCGTTGGGCTTTTGGCGATCTCAACAAGTGGCATGAGCGCAACCGGATTAAAGAAGTGTAAACCCACGAGTCTTTCCGGATGTTTTAAAGCCACATTGATTTCATCGAGAGGGATGCTGGAAGTATTTGTTGCTAGAATCGCCTCTGGTTTGACCTTCTTTTCAATAGATTGAAACAGGTTTTTTTTGACTTCGGCATCTTCAAAAACAGCTTCAATAACGACATCAGCTCGTTTAAGTCCGTGTCCGCGTGGGTCAGGAATCAATCTGTCCATGGCATCCGTAATCAGCCGTTTGATTTTAAGACGTTTTTTGTAAAGCGTGTAGGCGCGTTTAACGACAGCGCCCAGGGCTTCTTTCTTATTGTCCTGAATAGTGACCGTGAAACCTGAATAGGCACACCAGGCAGCAATGTCACCGCCCATGACGCCACCGCCGATAACATGTACATGTTTAGGGAAGTAGTTATCTACTCGCCCCAGTCCCTTCAACTGTTCCTGGAGCAGAAATACACGAATCAGGTTTTGCGCGGTACGGGTTACGATTAGTTTGGCAACTGATTGTGCTTCTCTTGCCAGCATTGTCTTTGGGTTATCGTATTGCTGGACCCATAAATCAATCAGCGCATAGGGAGCAGGATAATGTGCGCGAGGAGCTCGTGATGACACTTTCTTGATCATTATTTTTGCTATCAACGGCCTTATATGCTTATAAGATGCAAGTTTGTTGATTAGCGAAAGTGATTTTTTCGCAGGCGGTTTTTGGATAATACTTTTTGCGGCATTAACGAAGTGTCGCCTGGGAATAGCAAAATCGATCAGCCCCTGTTTCCTGGCTGCGCGGGCATTCAGGTTTCGGCCCGTTAACATAAGATTCATGGCGGCCATTGCGCCCATTGTCTTGATGGATCTATACGTTCCGCCAAAACCTGGATGGATGCCAAGTTTTACTTCTGGTAGACCCAGTTTTGTTTTCGGGTCATCATCAGCAACCCTATATTTACAGGCCAATGCCAGTTCCAGGCCGCCACCCAGACAGAACCCATGAATCATGGCGATGGTGGGACAGGTGAGTTTTTCGAAGCGGTCAAAAATGTCATGAGTCTTGTTAATAACTGCCAGCGCTTCATCTTCGCTATTGAGTTTGGTAAACTCATTCACATCTGCACCGGCAATAAAACCCGATTCTTTACCTGAAAGCAGGACAACACCTCTGGGAGGTGCTGCAGTCAAGTCAGTAATAATTTCATCAAATTCAGAAATGAGTTCGTGTGAAAGTACGTTGGTTTTGGTGCCAGCTTTGTCGATCGTCAACCAGACAATATCCTGGTTATCGCGCTCGAGTTTCCAGTTGTTATATTTTGTTGTCATACCTACCCCTCAATCCTTTCAAGTAACATCGCACCACCTTGACCACCGCCAATACACAGACTGGCAATACCGCGATGTTTTTTAGTTCTTTTCAGCACATCCAGCAAATGCAAGACGATGCGTGCGCCGCTGGCACCAACAGGATGGCCAAGGCTCACACCGCCGCCATCGATGTTTAATACGTCCTGATTGAGTTCCCCGATTGTAGACGGGCTACCGAGCTCATTTTTACAATAGTCTGGATCCTGCCATGCGGCGAGACAAGCCAGCACCTGCGCGGCAAAGGCTTCGTTGATTTCCCAGTAATCGATGTCTTCGAGTTTAAACTTTTGACGTTTCAGAATAGGGGTCATGGCATGAACCGGACCTAAACCCATCTGGGCCGGGTCGAGTCCGGCCCATTGACTATCTATCAACTGACCTAGAACGGGTAAATTAAAATCATTGACTGCCTTTTCACTGGCGAGTAACAACACGGCAGCACCATCAGTGATCTGGGCACTGTTACCAGCGGTAACGAGGCCAAACGGTTTATCAAAGACCGGTCGTAACTTGGCTAACCCTTCAATTGTGGAATCCTTACGTACCCCGTCATCATGTTCGTATACATTGCCGTGTATATCGTACATCGGTTCAATTTCAGTTAATCGGTCATGCTCCTGGGCCTCGGCAAGACGCAAATGACTACGGACAGCATACTCATCCATCTTTTCTCTGGATATATTAAATCGGTAGGCCAAATTTTCAGCCGTCTGTCCCATTGATAAACCTACGACCGGGTCTGTCAGGCCACGCAATAAACCGATTATGGGTTTAAGGTGCCAAGGGCGTAACTGACTAAAAACTTTAAGTCGTTGCGGGATTGTTTTACAAGTGCTTAATTTTCCTAACCAGGTCACCATATCCTTGTTATAAAGCACCGGAGCGTGGCTCATGCATTCGACACCGCCGGCCAGGACCAGGTCCGCTCGTTTTGCTGCAATCTCCATGGCGGCGCTGTCCAGTGCCTGCATGCCAGAGGCACATTGCCGCTGGACTGTATAGGCTGGCACATCTGTACCGATACCCAATCTTAATGCAGTGAGGCGCGCGATATTTGCCTCATCCGGCCCAGGCATAACACAACCGAGAATGACTTCATCAATCGCGACGGGGTCAAAGGGTTGCCTGGATAATAATGCGCGACCGCAGGACACGGCAAAATCGGCTGCTGCAAAGGGTCCTGGCTTGCCACGTGCTTTTAAGAATGGTGTTCGGCTGCCATCAACGATAAAGACAGGTCGCGCGAGTTTGCCGCCTGTTCCAAAGTTTCGGTTCCCTGTAACACTGGCTTGTTTAGCTGCTGTTTTTTTAACTGCTTTTTTCCGGGCTGTCTTTTTTTTGCTTACCGCCACAATGAATTCTCCTATTTCAAGTCCGGTGAGAAGTCATCAACCTGAATTACTTTCCACCTGGCCAACTCTGCTTCTTGCAGAATTTTAGCTTCATTTTCATTGATCACCTTGTTATCCATGGCCATTTTCAACATTTTTTCACTAACCTGATAACCGGGTTGATATTCTTTTAATTCTTTTTTTAACCGCTTTTCAATATGTTCAGACTTGATGACTTTAACCAGTGCATCTTCAAGTGCCGCCACTGTTTCATCCGAATCCAGAGGAGGAATATAAACGCCTGCAGTCAGTCGATCTCTTGCCTGTGACGGAGTAAGCAGTAATTGGGCAACGCGATGTCCGAGTTTATCGCTTGCGGGCTTGAAACGCTGTCCGTAAGGAAAAATCACAAAGCGCAAAATCCATGCAAGTGGACGGTTGGGGAAGTTTTGCAAGAGCCCGTCTATTGCGACCTGGATCTTATAAAGCATCATGTCACAGGCCCATTGCAGCAAAGGGACATCTTCCTTGACGCATCCTTGTGTCTCGAAACGTTTCAGCACCGCGGTTGCAAGATACATATAACTTAAAATATCACCGAGTCGCGCAGAAATTTTTTCTTTACGTTTGAGGCTGGCGCCTAGCGATATGAGTGATAGATCAGACAACAGGGCAAATGCAGCGCTCATGCGGGTCAGTTTTTTATAATAACGTTTCGCCGGTCGAGGCGCGCCCGTTATGGCAAACATTGAACCTGTCAGGCCATGAAAGAAACTTCGAAAATAATTGCTAATAAAAAACCTGACATGGCCAAAAAATGCAATATCAAATTTCTTAACCGACTCATCCCAGTCAGTTTCATCAAGTGCAGACATTTCTTCGAAAATATAGGGGTGACTGCGGATTGCTCCCTGACCAAATATGATCATACTACGTGTCAGAATATTCGCACCTTCAACGGTGATACTAATTGGAACGGCCTGATAGACGCGACCTAATATATTTTTAGGGCCAAGACAGATACCAGAACCGCCGGTCACATCCATGGCATCATTAACAACCTGGCGCATGCCCTCTGTGAGGTGGTACTTAACGATTGCAGAGATGACAGATGGTTTCTCCCCCAAATCAAGTGCCCCGGCTGTCATAACTCTGACAGCATCCATTATATAAGTATAACCACCGATACGAGCCAGTGCTTCTTCAACACCTTCGAAACGTCCAATCGGTAAGCGAAATTGACGACGGACGCGAGCATAGGCGCCGACACTGCGACTGGTCAATTTACCAGAGCCTACGCTCAGGGCAGGGAGTGAAATCGAGCGACCATCAGCCAGACATTCCATCAGCATTCGCCAGCCCTGACCAATGCGTTCCTGACCACCGATGATATATTCCATCGGTACAAAGACCTCTTTACCGCTGTTGGGGCCGTTCATAAAAACCATGTTAAGCGGGAAGTGACGACGGCCTATGTTGACACCAGGTAGATCAGTGGGAATCATCGCAAGCGTCACGCCCAGATCTTCTTTCTCTCCGATAAGATGGTCAGGATCATAAAGTTTCACTGCCAGCCCGAGTAAGGTGGCGACAGGACCGAGTGTAATATAACGTTTATTCCAGGTGAGCTTGACGCCCAGAACGTCTTTCTGGTTTTTAAAGTCACCTCGGCAGACAATGCCAAAGTCGGGGATTGCACCTGCATCACTTCCTGCTTCCGGGTTAGTTAAGGCAAAACATGGGATCTCTTTACCTATGGCCAGTCGGGGTAAATAATAATCTTTCTGCTCCTGGGTACCGTATTCAAGTAACAGCTTTCCCGGGCCGAGTGAATTGGGTACCATCACCGTTACAGCCGCAGAGACGCTACGGGTTGAAATCTTCATGACGATTTCCGAGTGGGCGAGGGCAGAAAACTCCAGGCCACCGTATTCTTTCGGAATAATCATGCTTAAAAATTTATTGTCCTTGATGAAGGTCCAGGCTTCTTCAGGCAGGTCATGTTTTTCATGGGTAATCTGCCAGTCATCCAGTAATTCACATAGCTGGTTAACTGGTCCATCCAGGAAGGCCTGCTCTTCTTCAGTCAGTGGTGGTAACTTGAGCTGCCGGATTTTTTTCCATTGTGGTTTACCACTAAAAAGTTCTCCGTCCCACCACACAGAGCCGGCATCGATGGCCTCCCGTTCGGTTTTGGACATTTTAGGGCTGACTTTTTTAAATAATTTTAATAAGGGCCCCGTGATGTAACGGATTCTCCAGTCAT
>JASFLL010000122.1:0-5355 GCA_050118115.1 Thioalkalispiraceae bacterium | reverse complement strand
CCTTCACTGTAGTATATTACTATAAAACAAATACTTAGCAGCGGGACATCAGCACGAATGCTGAGACTTTTAACTATAGCCAAAAATTCATAATATTCATGTTAGAGCTTGTTAAAATAGTCTGCCCAAGCGTTGATTTTAAGGACTGTTAGCACTAAATAACTGACTATGAGTGATGAGATTGTACCAGGACGTCATGACGATGGATTAGCGATCCAGGAAGCTAAGCCAAAATTAAAACGTCCGCCCATGTATAAAGTAATTCTGCTAAATGACGATTACACTCCTATGGAGTTTGTTGTACATGTGCTGGAAAGATTTTTTGGCATGAATCGTGATAAGGCTACACATATCATGCTAAATGTACACACAAAAGGAGCTGGTGTGTGCGGGGTGTTTACTCGTGAGATAGCCGAAACGAAAGTAATGTACGTTAATGACTATTCACGCGAAAATGAACATCCGTTGTTATGTACCATGGAGGCAGATGACTAGGGGTCTCAGTTATGTTAAGCAAGGAATTAGAAAGCTCGCTGAATAACGCATTCAAGCAAGCAAGGGAAAGAAATCATGAATTTATGACGGTTGAGCATTTGTTGCTTGCCCTCTGTGATAATGCGTCATCTGCTGATGTGTTAACTGCATGCGGTGCCAATATCAATGTACTGCGAAAAGAGATTAGCGAATTTCTGAATGAAACCACTCCCTTATTACCACCAGATGACGATCGCGATACGCAACCTACTTTAGGTTTCCAGCGTGTATTACAACGCGCGGTGTTTCATGTTCAGTCATCTGGAAAAAATGAAGTTACTGGTGCAAACGTTCTTGTTGCCATTTTCAGTGAACAGGAATCACAGGCGGTGTATTTTCTGAAGAAACAGGAAATCACACGTCTTGAAGTTGTTAATTATATTTCGCATGGGATTTCCAAAATTGGTGATGAAGAACATACGCTTGGTAACGAAGCGGCAACTGAGGAAGAAAGTGTTGAAAAAGGACAGGATCCTTTAAGTCAATTTGCAAGCAACCTGAACAAACTTGCCGAACAGGGCAAGATCGATCCCCTGATTGGTCGTAAACATGAACTGGAACGTACTATCCAGGTTTTATGTCGTCGGCGTAAAAACAACCCGCTCTTTGTTGGTGAAGCAGGAGTAGGTAAGACTGCTTTAGCTGAAGGACTTGCCAAGAAGATTGTTGATGATGAAGTTCCCGAAGTCCTGGAAAACTGCACAATCTATTCGCTGGACCTGGGTGCGCTATTAGCGGGGACCAAATACCGTGGTGATTTTGAAAAGCGATTGAAGGCGGTAATTAATCAGCTAAAGAAAGAAGAGGGCGCCATACTCTTCATCGATGAAATTCACACTATCATTGGAGCTGGTGCTGCGTCAGGCGGTGCGATGGATGCTTCCAATCTTATCAAGCCAGTACTTGCTTCCGGTGAGTTGAAATGTCTGGGTTCGACAACTTATCAGGAATATCGCGGCATCTTCGAAAAAGATCGTGCCTTGACCCGTCGTTTCCAGAAGATTGACGTGTCAGAACCAACGGTTGATGAAACCGTTCAGATCCTTGAAGGTCTTAAATCCCGTTTTGAAGATCATCACGGTGTTCGCTATACAAAACAGGCCTTAAAAACAGCGGCGGAACTGGCTGATCGTTATATTAATGACCGCCATTTACCGGATAAAGCCATCGATGTAATCGATGAGGCGGGCGCAAATCAGCGCTTACAGGTACCATCAAAACGTAAGAAAACCATCGGCGTGAAGGAAATCGAATCCATCGTAGCCAAAATTGCACGCATCCCTGAAAAAACGGTTTCTTCTAGTGATAAAACCACGCTCAAAAATCTTGAGCGTGACCTTAAACTGGTTATCTTCGGTCAGGATGAAGCAGTTGAAACTCTATCCACTGCAATTAAACTGTCTCGTGCTGGTTTGGGTAACGAGCAAAAACCCATTGGTTCCTTCCTGTTTGCTGGTCCTACTGGCGTGGGCAAGACCGAAGTTACCCGTCAACTGGCTAATATCATGGGTATTGAGCTGATTCGCTTTGATATGTCTGAATACATGGAGCGTCATACCGTATCACGTTTAATTGGTGCGCCCCCAGGATACGTAGGTTATGACCAGGGCGGGTTATTGACCGAAGCCATCAACAAACAGCCGCATGCAGTATTGTTACTAGATGAGATTGAAAAAGCCCATCCGGATGTATTTAATCTGTTACTGCAGGTCATGGATCACGGAACACTGACTGACAATAATGGGCGTAAGGCAGATTTTAGAAATGTCATCATTGTAATGACAACTAATGCTGGTGCTGATCAATTGAATCGCGCATCAATCGGATTTACCCAGCAGGATCATTCGACTGATGGTATGGAATCAATCAAGAAATTCTTTGCTCCAGAATTTCGTAACCGTCTTGATGCTGTTATCCAGTTTAAGCAATTGTCGACAGAGATCATTACACAGGTAGTCGATAAATTCCTGTTTGAATTCGAAGCACAGCTCGAAGAGAAAGGCGTGCAGCTATCTGTCGATGATGAAGCGCGTACCTGGCTTGCTATGCATGGTTATGATCCACAAATGGGGGCCAGGCCCATGGCGCGTGTGATTCAGGAAAATATCAAGAAACCACTTGCAGAAGAACTACTCTTCGGAAAACTGGCAAGTGGTGGCCACGTCTTTATTACAGTGCGTGACGATAAGATTGCAATGGATCTCGAGAGCAAGGAAGAGCTCGCTCACAGTAAATAGAAATGGATTTTAACGACCCCGGAAGACGATCCGTCCCTTGGAAAGGTCGTAGGGTGTTAATTGTACCGTGACCTTGTCACCGGTAAGAATACGGATATAGTGTTTGCGCATTTTGCCGGAAATGTGTGCCGTCACGACATGCCCATTTTCCAGCTCGACACGGAACATGGTATTTGGCAGAGTGTCTATCACCGTGCCTTCCATTTCGATATGTTCTTCTTTGGCCATTCTTCCTCGCTGTCAGTACTACTCTAATATGTGCAGCGCGAATAATGCCTGATTTCTATCGCTTTTTCAAAAGTTCAAAGGGGATATTTCGGGGGGGATTTGACATTTTCAGGGAATTTTTCGCAGAGCGGGGCGATTGACCATCAATAAGCCAATCAAACAACCTGTGAATTTTCCCATTCAACCACACTGTAGGCAACATGCGGATGGCTCATTTCGCCAGCCAGCACCACTTCCATGCCTAAAAAAGTAACCAGTTCATCGAGGTTTTTAATCTGGGCCAGGTCGGCTCTCAATTGGGAATAATGTTTGGGGTTGAGATAGAGAATATTGGGACGGAATCCGTGTTCAACTTCGAACTTATTTGCAAGCTGATAAAGGAAACTGATCATTTCTACCTCCTAATAACCATCAGGTTATTCAGTAGCTTAAATATGTGACAACAGTTAGTCGAAATTGTTGCAACTAGAATGACTTTGTTGTTTATTTTATCGGACAGAGTCAGGCTGACTTGAATTGAATGTAAGCTGTTGTTTTATATTGCTGTACAATTACGAAATGATTATAAAAAATTATTACGTGTGATTTTTCTGCGTTAATTTTCGATCCAGCTATGCCCGTTGAATATTTCAGTAGCCTGGAAGTTGTTCTTATATGCCATTTTTTGACAGTCCTTGATCCAGTAGCCCAGGTAGAGGTAGTGTCGTCCTGTCTTCTTGGCTTCTGCAATCTGTTTTAAAATAGCCAGGGTACCTGGACTATAGCGAGAAAATTCCGGATCGAAAAATGTATATACAGCAGAGAAGCCATCTATCAACCAATCGGTTATAGCTACAGCCAGTAATGTGGAATTAATCCTTAGTTCAGCAAGCCTGGTTGTACACCAGCTCGACTTCATCATGCGCATATAGTGATCGGGGTTATCATCTTCCATGCTGCTGCCTTCATGACGATGTGACATATAGCGTTTGTACAACTCAAAGTGTTCCTCATTAAATTCAACATCTAGCCAACGTAGAGTAGTGTTTGCATTTTTGTTTAGAATTCTTTTTTGTGAGCGAGACAACTTGAATTTATTTACATTGATTCGTATCGCCTTGCATTCATTGCATAGCGAACAGTGAGGACGGTAGATATGCTCGCCACTGCGACGAAATCCCAATTCAGAGAATAAACTATATGTGCCAGTATCAATTTTTGCCTGAGGGTCGACGAACAAGGTCGCCGCCTGACGATCTGGCAAATAGCTACATTCATGTTCCGGCGTGATTAACAGTCGAAAATTATGTAGCGCATGAAATTTGCTGGTTTCGTCATTCATTAGTAAACAAGTCGGATTTGGTGATGCTGCATTGCCATTGATGCTTGTGAGCATACAATGTTTCTGAGTCTCCGCAACTACGTTCTAACAATTTAAGAAACTCTGTACGACTAATCTTTTCAGCCCCCAGACTACCAAGATGGTCAGAATATATCTGGCAATCTATGAAATCAAAATTCCATTCTTGTAACTGTCGGGTTAAATAGGTAAGCGCGATTTTTGAAGTATCAGCTTGTTTGCTAAACATGGACTCACCAAAAAATGCCTTACCGAGGCTAACGCCATACAAACCTCCCACCAACTCCAGTCCATGCCAGACTTCAACGCTATGCGCAAGTCCAGCGTGGTGCAGGTTTATATAGGCCTGTTTCATATCGTCCACAATCCAGGTGCCTGTTCCATCGCGCCGTCCGGATGCGCAGGCGTTAATGATATCTGCAAATGCTGTATCAAAAGTGACATGATAACTATCTTTTTTCAGTGACTTTCTTAAACTTTTTGAAGTTTTTAGTTTATCAAGGAACAATACCGCACGTGGACTTGGTGACCACCATATAATAGGTTGACCTTCACTGTACCAGGGAAAAATTCCATGTTTATAGGCGGCAATTAAACGTTCGATACTCAGGTCGCCACCTATTGCCAATAATCCATCAGGATCTGACAAGGCAAGCTCGGGATCCGGAAATACCGAAGGCTCATTCAGATCAAGAATAAAAGGAGCTGTCAAAACACCAGCCGTCATGAATTTGAATTTTCCTTGTAAGGAGAATGGGCCATTAAACTTTCTATATAGTGTTGCATACCTACCTGTTCGCGTTCGGCAAATTGGGAAATTGCATCTGAAAATTCCGGGTCTGCAATCCAGTGCGCTGACCAGGTCGGCGTTGGCAGAAAACCACGGCTGATTTTGTGTTCACCCTGGGCGCCAGGCTCAAAAGTTGTAAGCTTGTGTTCGATGCAATAATCCAGCCCCTGATAATAACAGGCCTCAAAATGCAGGCTGTGAAATTCCTGATTACAGCCCCAGTGTCT
>JASFLL010000121.1:0-5355 GCA_050118115.1 Thioalkalispiraceae bacterium | reverse complement strand
GGATTTTCATCATGGATGTAGTTGACCATAGTTTGTTTCCACTGGCGTTTACCATATATTCTAAGAACCTTTTTCCACTGGGTCTTGTCGGGAAACAAAATCCCGATTCCAACCTCCATAGCAATAAGCCCTTCACGCTCAGGCCGGGCATGCCCATATAAATATATTTCGCTACCTTCTTTGAAGGGTGCAATTTCAGTCGCCTCTATAAGGCTGCTAGTGAGAGCATCCCCCTGATACACATCTGTTTCAATCAAAGGAGCCGCCTCTTCGATCGATGTTAACTTGCCCTTTTCGTCGAAGTTATAACTTGCTTTAAAAACAGCGGTCAGTTGTTGCTGTTGCTGATAATCCCAGTCAGGATAAATCGCAGCAGCCCATTTCGATTGATTGGATAATTCAAGCACTACGTACTCCATGATCGAGTCCCGCTGAATCAGGCCGGCTCGAACTGTTCGTAACTATTTTTGCCTGTTGCCCGAGCTGTGAGATTTTCCGTAGACGTGTCTCATGCCAGGTATAATTACCCAGCTGCAATGGCACGTGTGTCGCCAGCGCGAAGAGATCGAAAATATCATTACTTATGAGTCCTGTGTACTGGGATAAAAGCTTGCTGACTATCACGGAGCTAAAAGGCTGCCCCTGCAACCAGCGTAATGATTTACCGTTGGCGTGCCTGTTCCACCACTTCTCTGCAGCTTGCTGATCAGGGACATATCCCACTTCTTCTTCCAGTTCCTGATCTTCGTTATTTTCTCCCACCACCGACAGGCGGGGTTTTCTTGGCAGGATTTGGCCACTTACCCACCACCATGCCTGTTCGGCATATTTTGCAGTTCGAGGATGCATGAGGCCCTCCAGAATAACTGCAGCACTTTCCGTTTGGCCATGCAGTGCCATGAAGTGATAGCCTACTTCAGGGATCTTCTCAACAACAGGTAATAGAATCGGAAAGTAGTCGGGATTACCAAGCATCGCAGCAAGACGTAAAAAGTCGAGTCGTTGAATATCATCAGTTTCCCGTTCGATGGCACGTTGTAATGCAGTTTTCGCATCGCTATCATCTCGCACCAGTCCGCCCCAAATCGCTGCCACCATAGTGCCATGTTCAGGGGTATATGAATCTGGATTATTCATCAGTGATGCATAGTATTCATTAAACGTGCTCATATCGCTATGCGTGTCATTAGCTGCATAGTACAGGGTTTGTGCCTGTAAGAAAGGATCCTGATTTTGTAATTCAGCCTGGTTGGTCAGGCCTTTTGGCAACCGTGCACCATGTTGTGTCAATATATATATTAGTACAGGACGTAAACTTTCCACTGTAACGTAGGTCTGTTGCATCTGCGCATATACTGTAGGTGAAGGGAACAGTAATAGTGCGTCACGAGCACCATGTGCTCTGGGACCGTCCTCCGACAACCATTTACAAGCCAGCACAGCTGCCTCTGTTTCCAACTCCGTTTCTCGACTTGAGAATCTTGCTGCCAGATAAATAAAAGTCTCTGCCGCTTGTTCTGGTTCAGGATCATTGCTGTTAATACAGCGGGATAAAACATGTAAGTGAACACGCAGGCGGTATTCTAGATCAAGCATACTTTGCATACTGATGCGATCTGTCTGCAGCCAGCCCATACGTTGCCGGTATAATGCAGAAGCCGACTCGAAATGCGTCCCTGTATAATCGATTGACATGATATTAATTCAACTCGATGGTTGCTCCCTGTAGACGATGCTTACCATCGGCGATGGCGTATATTTCCTTACCATCAATAAATATACGCCCGTCTTTTCTAATCTCCAGGCGTGATTGATTTGATCTAATCACAATACCATCATCTGAGTCGACCTCAAGTCTGCCATCTTCCTTGATGGAAAACCCTTTTTGTGGCTTTTCGCCTTTACGGCGCAACCGATGAGTAACTATGAAATGTGACTGAACATTTTGAACAAGCACAGTGTCACCAACATCCAGAACAGTCACACTGGATGAATGTGCAAAAACATTGACTTCACGATTTATTTCCGGCAGGAAAATATTTGTCGCTTCACCATCTTCAACTTCAACGACCTCGGCCAACCAGGTTTTGGTACCTTCTGGATTCGCACGTCGCTCAAGTCTGACGATCTTGTTGTCCATAACAACCCCCGTATGGTTCCTTGCAAGAGAGGGTTGTTTAACAGAAATTATCCGTCATATTTTATCCCTCACCCTGAATTTTTATTAATTTTTTGTATTTGTCTATTTTATCTAAAAAGACGCTTTCATAATGTTAAAAATGTTTAAATTTTTATTCACAACAAGGACCATAATGTATCTAATTGTTACCAACACTATTACCTCGTATATTAATTATTGGCGCACTCACATTGATAGTTTTTCCATCAACAGTCAGATCACCACCCGTTGAAACTTCAATTACACCGCCATTCTGGCCAACATGGATCATACCGCCACCATCTCCCTTAAAAGTGATGGCTTTGGCAGCCTGAATACTGGTGTCACCATTTGTGACCTGCATCTCAAGGTTATTATTACGTACTTCAATTGAAGTATTTCCCTGTACATCAAAAACCAAATCTTTGGCTACTTCCATCTTGAAGTCTTCCCGCTCAGCCTGCATCAAAATGTGTTGTCCTGCTTCGAGTCGTGTATCGGTTGCAGCATGACTTTCGATGTGTTCATTTTTTGTCATTAATTGCTGGCTATTCTTTATTAGTTCTTCCCGGTTATTCCCGCACTCGACGGTTTGAGAGTCACCAGATTCGACTAGCATGGTCTTTTTCGCATATTGCTCCATTTCACCTTCTTCTGTAGCAAGCCGTACCACATGCCCTTCCTGATTGGCATCCAGGGTTAAAATATTCTTCCGATCCCGGGTGAACAATTCCGTCTTTTCAAAACCCTTCCGATCCTCCATGCACAATTCATTACCACCCCAGGTGCGTAGCACGTTCTGGCTATGGTTGGCTGCAGTAACGGTATTAGGTGTATCCGGGTTAGAAACTGCACCAAGGATCACTGGACGATCAAGGTCACCATTGGTACAGACCACGGCAACCTCCGTACCAGCATGTAATGGGAAGTGGATTCCGTATTTATTGCCTGTATACGGCTGCGCCATACGTACCGGGTGGCTGGCTTCACCAGTTTGCTGGTCTGACAAATCAAACGGCATTCTAATGTGATAACGACCCTGATCATCCAGGTAGGCATACTCCCCCCCTGTGGTTTCCACTATTGCGGTGAATATCCCATGTGCGATCGGTGATTCGATGATACTACTACGATACGGCACGCCCGCACGTACCAGGAAGACACGGTTACTATATGTCTTGCCACGGTTGATTTCGCCATAACCCTGACCGGCACGCTGGTCACCGTGGTGTTCAACTTCCAGGACGAGATAGTCACCGTTTAATTCAGAAACAGGATGACCAACCAGGGTAAACTTCAGACCTGGAGCAAGTCCACGACAATCCGTCTCCGCTACAAAAGTCTCCCGCTGCCAGTCAATAGCCTCCTGCCTGATTCTGGCAATCCGTTCACCTTCATCAAGTGTCTTGTAATTTTCTCCGTGCCGATAATCGACACCTTTACCTTTTATTTGCGTGGTTGACTTGGATTCTGCCTTAAGTATGGCTTCAGGAGTACGGTAGTTATAGTCTTTAAGTCTGACATAATCCGTTTTCAGCGCACCTGTCTGGCGTAACGCGAATACAGACTCAATCGGACGCGCTGCCCCAGTCATAGGCTGGTACAGTAATTCGCCACCGCCAGGCAATACTGGCATATCGGATACCGAGTCATATATCTGCATGACTGCCTGACTCTCAGTTTGCTCAAATGTATAGAATAAACCGTAATGCGAGAGCATACGTTGAATAAAATCGAAATCGCTTTCATTGTATTGCACGACAAACTCATGTACCGGGTAAGTTTCCTGGGTATTAAAGCGGAAATCTGCCGTCTTTAGTCCTGCGCCTAACAAAACTTCTTCTACGATAGTCTTTACATCTTTACTTAAAAAAACTCGGCTCTGGATGTTAAAACGCAATGGATGCAAAGGTGAGGAGACCGTAAAACTGATTTCTTCTGTATCAACCTTCTTTCCCAGGTGCGTAACGTTTGAAATAATACCGTTTATATAAACAAAATCCGCATCCCACGCCATACGCAACCGGGCGGGTGACCCGATAAAATCCTTCATTACCGGTGCATGCTGAACGGTCACGTTGACAGTAAAGTAATAGTCCTGCGAAAAACCGTGATCCATCCCCTCGAAGCCAAGCACCTGAACGGTCTGGCCTTCCAGACCCTTAACCTTCAGGTTAAAGTGATCCTGGTTGGCGCGCACCATATCGAGATCAGACATATTGGTAAAATTATTTTTCATCTGAATACATATTATCAATAAATTCTACAAATGAATTTGAAACAGGAAATATTGCTTCCGCCCCTGAATATTCATGACTAGCCAAAATTACAGGTGGATCACGATCTGTGCTTCTGTAATCGAAACAAAGAAGATCATCGTTAATAGTGCTTGCAAATGGTACTATTCCAGCAGGTAAATACTCTCTTGCAATATCGAAATTATATTTAACACTATATGCTTCCTCTTCCTGATCGGGATCGAAATGCAAAAGCACATTTACAGTCCCAATAAAATCGCTATCATGCAATTTGAAATTTGCTGGCTCAGGTGTTTTGCCCTGGTTTGTTATTACCAAGTCTATATAAGGTTTCGGAAATGAAATTTCATGCGCAGACTCGAACTCCTTGATGGCATTCAAGCTTGCTTCATTTTCAGTTTCCCAAACGTAATTTTCCCAAACAACCATTATTTATATCCTCCACCCCAGATAGACATACCACCAGTATGGGGCTTGAATGTACTATGTATTTTTTCATCTACAAGCTGCATTCTTCCTGTATCCTGATGGTGATGCCATGTAAGCCCTTTAGGAGGTTTTTGTACTGCCGGATCCTTCATGAACCACGCTGTTTGCTTATCCGTTAAACCCAACTCTTTCGCTAAATCAGGATTCTTTTTCAGCTCTTCGCGTAATGCTTTATTTGCCTCTTTAAAATGCTCTCCTGGTTTTTTTGAATTTAATTGTGTGTCATCGAGCACTGTATCAAATTTACTATCAAAGACAGGAAAACCATCATCGTCGTAGTTAATAGTATGTCCATTCTTTGTAAATGCCTTGCCTTTTTCGGCCCCCTTCGGCATTTGTATATTAACAGCATCAGCTTCGATTTTACCCAATGGTACTACCTTATTACCATCAGCTGACAGGGTAGGTTTTCTGGCTGGATCATTTATTTTGCTGAGCGCACCAGGATCA
>JASFLL010000120.1:0-5379 GCA_050118115.1 Thioalkalispiraceae bacterium | reverse complement strand
GTTTTTGACTTTAGAAGCCTGGGGAACGCCATCGTGTGTATGACCACCAAAGATGGCATCAATACCACTGACAACAGAAGCCATCTTCAGATCCACGTCCATACCATTGTGAGAGATTACTATTACCGCATCCGGCTTTTCGTTTTCACGCACTGTATTGACTATCTTCTGCATTTCCTGATCGCGAATACCAAAGGTCCAGTTCGGTATGAAACGACCCGGGTTGGCAATCGGTGTATAAGGGAAGGCCTGGCCAATAACAGCAACACGCACTCCACCCATGTCTTTAATTGTGTAAGGTTTGAAGGCACGCTGTGTGTTTTCATCGTAGCCGGCAAAATCAGCAAACTCATAATCGAATGATGCTTCGTCTTTGACAAATACGTTCTGACAAACAAAATCACCCTGGAAATCCTTGACGTTAGAAATCACTTCTTCATCGAGGTAGGTAAATTCCCAATGGCCGGTCATAACATCTACGCCCAGTCTGTTACAGGCACCGACCATATCCTTGCCACGTGTCCAGTATGCCGTACCAGACCCCTGCCAGGTATCACCACCATCAACCAGGAGAGTACGATCCGGACCATGATCCGCACGTAACTTTTTCACCAGGGTGCGTAAGTGTGCAAAGCCACCTACCTTCCCGTACATCTTGGCAGCTTCGACGAAATTAAGATAAGTAAAGGCATGCGCCTCAATACTATTTGGAGCAATGCCAAAATGTTTTAACAGCTTTTCGCCAACCAGATGGGGAGGCTGCCCCAGGTTATTACCTACACCCAGGTTAACATTTGGTTCACGGAAATAAATAGGATTCAGTTGCGCGTGACAATCTGTCATGTGCATGATGGAGACATTACCAAACTTTGGAATATTGTAGAGGTCTTCCGGTTTACGGGCAGTAGCGCCATTTGTGGCAGAACCTTTTTGTCCGCTCTGCTGATTATCGCAACCCGGCACAAGACCCGCAGCTGCGGCGATGCCCATAAGTTGCACAAATTCACGACGGTTAAGAGACATTAATCTCCTCCTGATTTAGTTATGCTTAAAAAGTCGGTTAAAAATAACTACACGCCATCCTGGCACGCAAGCCTGATTTATTATGTTCAGTGGATTATGCCATGAATTAGAATGATTTTTAACAAGGCCTCACAAAACCCAGCTATATTAGTACATTCTCAAGCTTCGGGAATAGCAGATTTGGGCAGAATTATGCCAGGCTCACAAAAATACCTTGCAAAATGCATACTGATGTATGCAATTTTCAAGATCTACACTTATTTTAAAAACGGTAGATTATTATGGTTATTTACTGAGCGGGAAATGTTTTTTTAAGCCAACGATAACCGAGCAAGAGGCCCAGGCAGCCAGCAAATACCAGCGGTCGCAGTTCGTCCAGCTTCACCAGCATATAAAAGTGCAGCACCGCCAGAATAGTGATGGGATAAACCAGCAGGTGGAGTTGACGCCATTTTCTCCCCAACCGGCGTTGGCTCCATTTATTTGAAGTCACGGCAAGAGGTATTAATCCCAGAAAGGACAGCATACCCACAGTAATAAACGGTCGTTTCTTGATATCTGTCCATATGGCCAGCCAGTCAAAAAACTGATCCATCCAGAGATAACTGAACAAATGCAGCAACAGATAAAAAAAACTGAATAATCCCAGCATGCGGCGCAACTGGATTGGCCATGGCTTTTGTAACAGATCCTTGAGCGGAGTCATACATAACGTCACGATCAGAAGTTGCAGCCCCCATTCCCCTAACCGGCGAGTCACCACTTCGATGGGATTGGCTCCAAGCTGGTCAGTGAACAGTGCATAGATCAGCCAGACTAAAGGGAACAGGCACAAGCTAAAGACAATCACCTTCAACATTGATCTTTGTCGATTGGACATGCCAGATAATCTTAGTGGAAAAGATAGAAAGTTACAGTTAGAGTGAAACAGTGCTTAAAAATACTTCCTGAGATCCATGCCCTTATAAAGATAAGCTACCTGCTCTTGGTAACCGTTAAACATTAGCGTCTTGCGTTTCAGAAAATCTCCAATTCTGCGTTCCCGCTTTTGACTCCAGCGGGGGTGATCAACGTTCGGGTTTACATTGGAATAAAACCCGTATTCATTTGGTGCGGCCTGTTCCCAGCTGGATACCGGTTGCCTCTCTACAAATTCTATCTTTACGATACTCTTGATACTCTTGAAGCCATATTTCCAGGGCACTACTAACCGAATCGGTGCACCATTCTGTTTGGGCATCGCTTCACCATAAAGACCGACCGCCAGCAACGCCAGTGGGTTGATCGCTTCATCCATGCGCAAACCCTCAACATAAGGCCAGTCCAGCACACGTCGACGTACACCAGGCATCTCGCTTTTACGCTCAAGAGTGGTGAATTTAATAAATTTGGCATTGGAAGTAGGCTGGAAGCGCTTGATCAGGTCCGCAAGTGGAAATCCAATCCAGGGGATCACCATCGACCAGCCCTCAACACAACGTAGACGATAAATTCTTTCCTCGAGTGTATGCGGTTTCAAAATGTCTTCAAGCGAGTAAGTACCCGGCTTCTCCACCGCACCGGCAATGGTGACGGACCAGGGATCCGTGGTCAATTGCTGGGCCTGGCTGGAAGGCGAATATTTATCGATACCAAACTCATAATAATTGTTGTAGTTGGTGATATCCTTGTAATCCGTCAGTTCCTCGTCAAGTCGGTATTGTCCCGGCTTGGCGTATTCCAGTGGCTTGTTACCGTAACCAGCCCTGGCCTTGCTCAGCAGTGTGGGCAGCAAAGCCAGGCCCGTCATGGACTGCATAAAGCGTCGACGATTCAGATAGGTATCTTTATCAGTGATCTCTGATGGAGATATATCGGATGGGCGTTTAATCAGCATAACCACTCCAGAACGTAAAAATTGTATTGGATTCCTGAATTTGGGATTCAGAGTCTAGTCGAAAGTTCAGGCCCGTTTATAACAAAACCATAACATCTGAATCGGCTATTCTGGCAAATTCTGTAAAATTCGATACAAATCAGAAATTACGCTAATATCTGGGTCCTAGAACCTGATAACGACGACAACAATGTCTGAACAACGCTCTATTAACAGTACTCTGGTCCAGGTCAGTAAGGCAAAAGGCGAGACTCGAACTTTTCAGATTTATGACGAAAAGTTTCTGGATGTCACCATTGATAACCTGTTCGGCCAGAAAAATTACCAGCTGAACCTGTGCATGCTGGAACCCTGGCCGGTTCGCAACCGGGAGTTTTCCTGGCGTTGGCTGTTGAGTATGGCTTATTTTGCTATCGCTGCAGTAGCTTATATGATCTATCTTTTCCACCACCCTAGCAGTGAAATGTTGAGCCGCTTAATTCCCTTCTTTGTTATTTTTGTACTACTGTTACTCGGTTCATTATTGATGTTTCTGTATCGTTCTCCGAATGTGACCGAGTTCCGGAGTCGTTACTGTGGTTGTGTGCTGGTGGGCCTGCTCTACTCCAACCCAAACAAAGAACAGTTCAACAAGTTTGTTGATGAATTAAAGAATCGAATCCTGGCGGCCAGCCAGTCCGTCCGGATTGACAAACATCGCATGCTAATCAACGAAATTACCAAGCTACGTCGGTTACGCAATGAGAACATCATAACGGAACGCGACTATGTGGCTGCTTCGCGTCGCATCCCGAACATGAAAGCATGATTGAGCCCTAAAGCGGCGCTGGCTTTGTTAAAAAGAAACTCACAATGCTCATTTACTGCCGTGTAAACTCCGCTTTCTCGTTCCTTTTTGCCTCGCCATCATCCACTTTATGACTTAATCAAAGTTGAATCCCATCAGGCTGCAGCGGCTTTTTTACTACCTTTGCGAAAAACCAGTTTGTCCGCTTCCAGGTCAACCTCGATCACATCACCCGGCATGAATTTACCAGCAAGGATATCCTGAGCCAGTGAATTCTCCAGTTGTTGCTGAATCGCACGCTTGAGTGGGCGCGCACCATAAACCGGATCGAAACCAGCTTCACCTAATTTATCCAGGGCTGCTTCACTCACTACAAGTCCCATATCACGATCCTTAAGCCGCTTACGCAGATAATCGATCTGAATGTTGGCAATTGAGCGAATCTGTTCTTTTGCCAACGGATGGAATACCACGACCTCATCGATACGGTTAATAAATTCCGGACGGAAGTGCTGACTGACGCTTTCCATCACCGCAGACTTCATCGCCTCGTAGTTCTCTTCACCGGATAATTCCTGGATCTGTTGCGAACCAATATTCGACGTCATCACGATGACCGTATTACGGAAGTCAACGGTACGACCCTGACCATCAGTCAAACGACCATCGTCCAGCACCTGTAGCAGTACGTTAAACACATCAGGATGCGCCTTTTCAACTTCATCGAGCAGGATAACCGAATACGGTTTGCGTCTTACCGCCTCGGTCAGATAACCGCCCTCTTCATAACCCACATAGCCTGGAGGTGCACCAATCAAACGCGCCACTGAGTGTTTCTCCATGAACTCGGACATATCAATCCGCACCATCGCCTCTTCGGTATCAAACAGAAAAGAGGCCAGAGACTTGGTCAACTCTGTTTTACCTACACCTGTTGGCCCTAAAAACAGGAAGGAACCATTGGGGCGATTTGGATCAGACAGGCCAGCACGGGAACGACGAATGGCGTCAGACACAGAGGTAACAGCTTCATCCTGACCAATCACACGAGTATGTAACGCCTCTTCCATGCGCAGTAACTTGTCGCGTTCGCCTTCAAGCATTTTCGAAACAGGGATGCCGGTCCACTTGGAAACTACTTCGGCAATTTCTTCATCGGTCACTTTATTACGTAACAGTTTGGTTTCCTGCATCTCGGCCTGGGCTGCCATATCTAGTTGCTGTTCCAGTTCAGGGATACGGCCATATTGAAGTTCTGACATACGCGTCAGATCGCCGGCACGGCGTGCGGTCTCCAGTTCGATACGGGCACGATCCAGTTCTTCCTTGATATGCTGGGTACCCTGCAAGGATGCTTTTTCGGCCGTCCAGATTTCTTCGAGGTCTTTATATTCACGCTCGGCTTTAGTAATTTCTTCCTGCAGATTCTCGAGTCGTTTCTTGGAAGCCTCATCCTTTTCTTTATTCAAAGCTTCACGTTCAATCTTGAGCTGAATCAGTTTACGATCCAGACGATCCATGGTCTCGGGTTTGGAGTCAATCTCCATACGAATACGACTGGCCGCTTCATCGATCAGATCAATGGCCTTATCCGGTAATTGGCGATCGGTAATGTATCTGGTAGATAAAGTTGCAGCAGCGACAATTGCTGGATCAGTGATATCTACACCGTGGTGGACTTCATATTTTTCTT
>JASFLL010000119.1:0-5431 GCA_050118115.1 Thioalkalispiraceae bacterium | reverse complement strand
ATCCTTGACAAGTTTGAAAAAAATATTGCTTTCAGCAGACGTGACATCGAATTCAAAGCAGTTTTCAAACCGCGCGCTGTCCTTACCATATACATACTTGGCTTTTAATAGCTTTCCATCTGCTGTGATAAAAGCGAGTACTGTTCTGTCCATGCCCAGGGCCCGATAAATTCCCTCCAGCACTGTTCCCAGTATGGTATTCAAATCAACCTTGTCGCGTAACATCACGGTGAGTTCACGTAATATTCCAAGCTGAAGATTCAGGTCTGGTACAAATCCTTTTTCATCAGCTCCGTATTCCTGAATATCAATTTCTAAACTCTCTGGTAAATTGATCATCTTGCCCGCGTTGACAGCACCATATTCCATAGCGGTCTGTGCTGCAGCCTTTGCACTTTGATGCACCATCTCCACAGTATCCTCAAACGATAATGCCGTCCTCTGTGATATCGCCTGTATTGCATCCCGGGTATCGATACTTCCCCAACCCTGTTCCACAGCAATGACAAGATCGTAAGCCTGGTCGATGTCTTTTACATGCTCAGTATGTTCAGCACTTTCACTAAACATTTCATCTAATAGATGACTCAAATGCCACTCATCATTAAGGGCTTCCGTTAATTGAGCCAGCCTGAATCCAATTATTTTCTTTTCTGCTTCCGCTTCAGAATTAGCAACGGTGTATTCAGCATCGAGGGCTTTTTCGGCTCCACGCGGGAAACACCAGAAAGCCATGTTGCCCAGTCTATATAAGAGTGCGGCAATAAAAACTTCCTCGACGTCCTTTACGCCTCGTGACTTGGCAATTGCTCTTGCCTGAACCGCGGCATGCAGCGAACGCGCCATCTCCTCCACAACATGAACATGTTGTATACCTCTTAGAATGGTATCGATCATGGCAATAGATAAAGCAATATTTTTTACCTCATTGAAACCAAGCATGAGGATAGCGACACTGACAGTGTTGATTGATTTACCGGATGGGTTGTAATACACGCTGTTGGCAAGCCTCAGTACCCTGGCCGTCATCGAACTGTCCTGTAGAATCAGATGGGATAGCTCAGCAACCGGGGTATCCAGTTTGCCAGTCACAGCAGCCAGGCTGCGCGCAGTGTGCGCAAAAACGGGCATTTCCTCTTCATTAAGATAACGGACCCAGTCTGTCAGGCTGTGTATTTGAATTTCTTTTGCCATCCCCTTTATATCGTTTGCTCACCGGGAAACTGCAATTTTTACCTGAAAATCAGCCAAGTTGCTTCTGGCGACCCTGCTTCTCCCAACACCCGCCATGGGAAAAATCACCTTAGATTCAGATAGTTAGAAAATGCTAAAAGGAGATCGACATTTTTGGTTCGGCGATAGTTACCTTGCTGGTGTATTCACCTTCAATGGCACTCTTAAAGGCCGTCAGTGCCTCTTCCTCACCGTGGACCAGATAGACATCTGGTGAATTGTCAAAGCCCCCCAGCCAGTTTAACAGGTCACGTTGGTCGGCATGCGCAGACAATCCGCCGATCGTGTGGACTTGTGCAGCTACTCGAATCGTCTCGCCCCAAAGACGGATATGCCTGGCCCCATCCACCAGGGCGCGGCCGATCGTTCCATGCGCCTGGTAGCCAACAATCATGACATGTGTCTGATTTTTCCAGACATTATGTTTCAAGTGATGGGTAATCCGCCCCCCGGTACACATCCCGCTGCCTGCGATGATAATTGCCCCGGATGATATTTGATTCAACTGGATAGATTCTTCAGGTGTTCGGGTATACCGCAGGTTAGGTAATACATCCCGGAAGCCGGCCTTGCCATAAAATTCAGCTGCCTCCTTGTCATAAATACGATGATGTTTTTCATACACTTCTGTTGCATTAATCGCTAACGGGCTATCCAGAAAAATTTGCCAACGATCAAGCTGCCATTCATCAAAATGCCTGGCAAACAGGTATAAAATTTCCTGGGTTCGGCCTACAGCAAATGAGGGAATTAATATTTTACCTTCCTTTTCATTTGCCTCGACGAAGACCTCATTAATTTCCCTGTATGTTTCCCCTTGCTCCTTATGGCAGCGATCGCCATAGGTACTTTCCAGTAATAAAATATCCGCTGAGTGCACTATTGTTGGGTCACGCAAGATGGGAACCCCGCTTTGACCCAGGTCACCGCTAAAAACCAGTTTCTTCTTAATCCCATTTTCTGTAATCGTTAACTCCACAATAGATGAACCCAGAATATGTCCGGCATCATGCAGACATAATTCAACATTCGGTAAAATCCTGCTGGGCTTTTCATATGCCACTGGTTTGAAGTATTGCATCGCCAATTCGGCTTCTTTTGCTGTATATATCGGCTCAACCAGCTTAAGTCCTTTGCGCTCGCGTTTTCGGTTCGCCCACTCGGCATCCTTCTCCTGAATATAACCGGAATCTCGTAGCATAATTGCGCATAGCTCGACACAGGCTGGGTGAGTGTAAATAGGTCCCCTGAATCCGGATTTCACCAGATAGGGGATCCGGCCTGAATGATCGATATGGGAATGGCTCAATATCAATGCATCAATCGAAGTCGGGTCAAAAGGAAAGGGCTCGCTATTACGCTTCTCTTCCTTGGCGCTGCCCTGGATCAATCCACATTCCAGCAGAATTCTTAAGCCTGATACTTCTAACAGGTAACACGAACCTGTTACTTCACCTGCGGCACCATAAAACGTCAGATTCATTACGCGTTATTCCTCGACCAGATTTTCTTGGTTTACCAAGTATTAACCGTAGTCCCTGAACTATATACAAGTTCAGGTAACATGCTACGGTTATCAGCTTCATTCAAAGCAATTAATGTATTCTGCATAGTAGAATACTGCAAGTGATACAGATCAGTTAATCTGGCTAGGCTGGAAAGATGATTAAGAATTAAAGACTGGCGTAAAGATGGCCCCGGACAGAGAGCCAGGGCCGGGTAGTTGGTTAGGAGGCTTCCTTACTTTCTTCAGCCTGTTCTTTCTGTGCCTGCACTTTTTCTTCAATGCACTGTTCAAGATATTCTTCGGGATAAGTTGCATTCTTGGCTTCAGCTTCGCACTGCGCTTTGATTGCCGCTTCATTGTCTGAAGCTTCGCTGGCGCTCACATATACAGGTATGCCCATAACCACGGCAACTACCAGCGCTTTAATCAAAATCATTTTTTTCATGATATGTTTCAACTCCATCAGATGGATAAAGATACAGCTATCAGCCAAACTTGTTGACCTTACGCTATATTTAGTCTATGAATCGCATTATGTATAATGAATATTAGTGCATGTAACAATCACTAATAACGATAACCTGAGATGATTCATTGGATATAGATGCACTAAAAACGTTTCTTGAAGTCAACCGATGCAGGCACTTCGGTCATGCTGCGAAAAACCTTTATATTAGCCAGTCCACCGTCAGTGCCCGAATAAAACTGATCGAAGACCGGGTTGGCGTTCCATTATTTGTGCGGCAACGCAACAATCTACAGTTAACCCCCGCGGGGGAAAAACTGGTCAAGTATGCAGACAATATTGTCACCACCTGGAACCGCGCTCGCCAGGAAATTGCCATTGTTGATTCTGATCACGTTCCCTTTGTTGTAGGTGCACAACCCAGTCTATGGGATTCTGTGCTAGGCGACTGGATGAATTATATCTATATGATGCGCCCCGACGTCATCGTCAATGCCGAAGTACACAGCCCTGATGTCCTGGCCAGGCGTGTCCTGGATGGGACCATGGACATTGCATTTGTATTCGACAACCCCCAGCTCATGGATTTCGAATGTACCCAGTTGACCGATATACCTCTAATCATGGTCAGTTCACAACCCTGTGATGATGCGTCCCTTGCTATTAATGATAATTATATTTATGTCGACTGGGGTACCAGTTTCTCAGTAGCACATGCCCGGCATTTTCCTGATATAAAAACGCCCAAAGTCAGGATTATGCTAGGCCGTATTGGGCTTGACTACTTACTGTCAAATGGGGGAGTCGCATATATGCCCAAGCCCATGGTGGAAACTCTACTGGCAGAGCAACGCCTTTACATCGTTACAAATGCGCCCGTTATTAAACGGAGTGTATATGCAATTTATGCACATAGCTCTGACCATCATGACCTGATTAATCTATCATGCGACTATTTTATTAACCGGCAGGGTTAAATATTATAAATACTGATCAAAATAAAATGTGTGTTAATCGGAAAACAGAATCGTGAAGATTAGTAATTTTCATTATACTGGCTGTTAACAAGCACTTATATTTCGACTTTTAGCAAACCGGTAGTTCCATATGTTAAAAGTCTTCGCGGCCGATAGTACTGATATCAACTGGATGGTAAACCTGTATCTGGATGGTGCTAAAGATGGTCATTTCCTGCTGGACATGTCTGATAAAAACTATCTTGATATTTGCCAACGCAATATCAATTCCATAGTACTCCAAAAACAAATCATCGACTTTCGTTTACAGGCTTACGCAATGATATTCGAAGATGAGGAAAACAAGATCGGTTATGCGGTGATGACTGAAATCCAGTCCGGTATTGGAGGCAATGAACTGCACCTATTTATTGTTGACCGTGACCATCGCAATAAGGGCTACGGAAATCGTATGCTATCGGAAATAATAAAACGTATTCATCCTATTGCCGACATCTATATCCGTTGTTTTGCAACGTCCACTGCCATGAAAAGCCTTGCCCAGAAAAACGGATTCAGGTATTCACACACCAATTCGGAAAATGCCGAGGTTTATATTCTCCGCAGACAATAAAAAAAGCCGCTGACAAGCGGCTTTTATTAAAGCTTTGTCGAGCTCGTCTACTTTCGTTGCTTGCGCAGTTTCTTGATTAACTGCAACTGGGCAACCGATTCCGCCAGTTGCGCCAGTGCCTCGGCTTCTTCCATATCACCTGACTTGTCCCTGAGAGCCTGCTCGGCGCGTTTTTGAGCCTCCATGGCGGCAGCTTCATCCAGGTCCTGGGCGCGCACTGCCGTATCGGAAAGAATGGTGACAACATGGGGTTGTACTTCAAGAATACCACCACTGACGTAGATCGATTCCTCTTCACCACCTTGCTTGGTAATGCGCACTTCACCGGGCTTAAGCGGGGTAATCATTTGCGTGTGACGTGGGTGGATACCCACTTCACCCTGAACCGCAGGCGCAACCACGATCTCGGCCGTTCCCGAGAACAGTTCGTGTTCCGCGCTTACAATATCAACATGCATGGTCATCGCCATAGTTATTCTCTCTCTTTATAGTATAGGCTATCGAGTTAGAGACTCTTGGCCTTTTCAACCGCCTCATCAATGGTACCCACCATATAGAAGGCCTGCTCCGGCAAGTGGTCATACTCGCCATCAACAGTTGCCTTAAATGCCGCAATGGTGTCTTTCAATGTCACG
>JASFLL010000118.1:0-5441 GCA_050118115.1 Thioalkalispiraceae bacterium | reverse complement strand
AGCTGGAAGCTGGGCCGCTGTCAGTTCTTCGGCCGCCTTTTGTACCGATGCTGCATCATAATTCGGTTTTTTGCCACCACGCAGAATGATATGACAGTCATCATTCCCTGCTGTTGAGAAAATAGCGGAGTGGCCTGCTTTGGTCAGTGATAAAAAGTGGTGAGGACCACTGGCAGCACGAATTGCGTCTACGGCGATCTTCAGGGTGCCATCGGTCCCGTTTTTAAAGCCAACCGGGCAGGATAAGCCCGACGCCAGCTCGCGATGTACCTGGCTTTCAGTGGTGCGGGCACCGATAGCCCCCCAGCTGATGAGGTCAGCCAGGTACTGGGGTGTAATCAGATCCAGATATTCAGTTGCAGCCGGTACGCCCATATCGTTGATGTTTAATAACAGTTCACGGGCCACACGGAGCCCCTTGTTGATGTGATAACTGTCATCCAGGTCCGGGTCATTGATGAGACCTTTCCAGCCGACCGTGGTGCGCGGCTTTTCAAAATAGACGCGCATAACCAGCAGTAAATCCTGGCCGTATGTTTCACGCGCAACTTTGAGTTTCTCGGCATATTCAAGCGCTGCGTTGGGATCATGGATGGAACAGGGCCCGATAATCACCAGGATACGGTCATCCTGACCATGCAGAATATGGTGGATGGCGTTGCGAGTCGCGCAGATAGTTTCACTCGCCTTGTCGGTAATGGGCAGCTCAGTATGCACCTGACTGGGTGGGCTGACCTCCTTGATCTCAAGGATGCGCAGATCATCCGTCTGATACTTCATACTAAGGACATTATCTTTTTTGGTACCGGACATATCAGTTATTTCATTTAAAACAATAAGTTAATACTAACAGGCAATCAGCCAGCGGGGCTTTTGCCACAAGGCCCGCTATTCTACGCGATCAGGGCAGGGTAAATGAAGCATAAAGGCCTTAACGATATTGCAGTATGGTCGATTCTCGCTGGATCAATGTGGTGATGTCTCAGTTTTTCATAAAATCCAGTTGCTCGATAGAGGTTCGAGTATAAGCAAACAGTACGATCAGTTCATCGAGCTGGGTCTGGACTTCATCTAGTCTCTGGGCACGTGCCAGTTCTTCCAGGTGTCTGGCCAGCTCAGAGAATTTTAACGCACCGACATTGGCGCTGGTTGATTTCAGGCTGTGTACCAGGCGAGTGGTTTCTTGTACATTGTTGTCGGCAATCACAGCTGCAAGTTTATTCAGGATATTCTGGCTATCCTCAAGGTAGCTGCTCATGAGGATCTGCAGTTTCTCTGGATTGATGAACGATGACAGATTCTCGATTTTACTAAGTTCCAGGTATGTTGAGTTTGCATTCATAGCCGTACAATTTAATTCAGGCCTTTAAATAGTAATTAATATAATGATTAACAGTCTTATCGGTCGTTATATAGAAACTTTAGGTTAAAATTTGTGGAGGCCTGAGCTGCAATCAGGAAATGTAACTTAGTCGTAACGTTTTATCTTACTTTTGATGAGCTGTCGCTCAATTAATTGCTTAACGAATTGATCAAACGTCAATGCTGTGGAAGCCTGTTGCAGATCCTGAACAAAATCGAGAACAGGCGTATATAACTTCATAACCCGTACCTGTTTAAGTTGTTTAATCACGCGATCGGGTTCTGATTTTTCGGGTTGTCTGGAAGTAGCCAGCAAATAAAAGAGATACATGACCTTGCGGGTATTATCACAAATCTGTCCATAGCGATCTTCCTGGGGGGTAACTTTGGGTGCAATGATTCGTAACAATGTTGCCAGTGCCTGGCTATTCATTTTCAAATTGTGAATTTCACTATCATTAAAAATTAAATATACAAAGTCCATGAGAGGAATGATTTTTTCTTTGGAACGCCCGCTATAGTCAAGTAGAATCGCTTCATATTGTTCTGGCGCAAGTATAAAAGCAGATGCCAGCCATAAAATATATCGGCCTGGCTCAGCAGCATTCCAGCTATCCAGCGCCGTTTTGCAAACGGCGAGCATTTTATCGTGGTCGCTGGTGCGGATCGCGGTATGTAATAATTTGCTCAATATCTTTTTTCTTACCGTGGTCCAGGTTGCAAGAACAGGTAACAACAATTGCTTTGACAGGTGGTCATATTTGTGATGATCAATAAATTGATAGAGGCCTGGTAAGTGATCAGTGTTATGCCGGATAAGCTGCTGCCAGAATCTCGAAAAGGCACGGATGACATCCTTTTCGTTATTTTGCATGGCAGATATAAACCACTTGTCCTGTATTTCAGTTTGATAGGCATAGTGAAAGCAAATAGCGGCAACTATGGTTTTTGATGATAATTTACCAAAATCATAACGTGGATCATCTGAAAACAAATCCAGAGCCGCAAGTAGAACATATCCTTCCGGATAAGCATCTTCATATATTGAATCCGCTATTTGTTCAGGACCTGGAAATGATTCCTTCGCAAGAATTGCTTCGAAGCCGCTTTTAATCTCAGCTGCGAGTTCAGGGTTGGCAAGAATATTGATTCGGTCATTAGGCGGAATTGTGTTGTCAATATCAAGGAACAGTCCCAGGTAGGCTTTTGCAAAACGATCCAGGTGTTCGATATTCTTGCCTGACCTGATTTCATCGCTGATGGGTAATAACAGGCGATCATTTTCGAGCCGGGTCCCTTCATGTTCCCGGTAATCAACTGGGTATCGCTCTGCTAAACCTGGGCTGGATGATGTCGTGTTTGCTGTCACAGTATTAATAAAAGTAGGATTCAGTGCTAATTAGCTTGCGAGGTCTTAAATCATCTTATCACATTCGGCCCACGGGATCGTAGTTACCGAGATTCAGCTGTTGTTCAGCTCTCGTTCGGCAATATCGGCGTATGTTAACTCGTAGTGGAGGTTGTCATGGGCAAAATCAATCGAATTCTGGTAACGGCATGTCTGCTTGGCCTGAGCCAGACCAGCCTGGCGCTCGATGCGCAGCAATTAGCAGGGCGATGCGCCAGTTGCCATGGGATCAGCGGGGTAAGCAGTAATCCGGCATATCCAAACCTGGCGGGTCAAAAAGCACCTTATTTATTAAAGCAAATACGTGACTTTCAAAGTGGTAAACGTAGTGACCCGGTAATGAATGCCATGGTCAAGGGACTGACAGAATCGGAAATGGATGCCTTGGCTAATTATTACAGTAATAAAAAGTAATATTTAATTAACCTTATAAATAAAAAACGATCCCACCTGGAACCTGGGGTCGTTTTTTTAATTGCGGGTACGCACCACAGAACGTAAATTAACAGTATGAAAAAGCGAAAAATGCCAGTTCATATAAAACTGATGGGCGCACTGCTTTCTGTAACTGGATCAATCTGGCCCTGGCTGAGCTGTTCCCTGGCTTACAGGATCTGGTTCAGTACGCCGCGTTACAGCGAGTCAAAGCGTGAAAGTATCTGGCGCAAATCTGCCGAAACAGAAACTGTTAAAATCAATCATAATAAAATTGCCATTTATCGCTGGGGTGAAACAGATCGGGGATATGTATTATTACTGCATGGCTGGAGTGGTCGTGCTTCACAACTTGGTTCATTCATTGATCCTGTAAAAATCCTGGGACTTGGCGTTGTCAGTTTTGATGCGCCTGGACATGGTAATTCTGATGGGCATGTTACTAACATTTTTGAAATTAAAGATGTTGTATGCGAAATTGTAAAAAAATATGGTGTACCTGAAGCAATAATTGCTCATTCTTTTGGTTGCCTGGTTGCTGCACTATCAATAAAAGAACTTAAGTTACCAATAAAAAAACTGGTCATGATAAGCAGCCCTACTGACTCTAATTATCTGATTACCGGATTTGCAAATCATTTCAGACTGAATGAAAAGGTAATGACACTGTTTAATAAAAAATTGCGTCAGCAATTTGGAAATGATGTGTATGAGAGAATATCGGCAGATAAAAATCTGAAAGATTTACCTCTCAAACTGCTGGTGATACATGATAAGCAAGATCGAATCGTTCTGTGGCGCCAGAGTGAAAAGCTGGCCAGGGCTATTCCAGGTGCAGAAACATATTATACTAACAAGCTGGGACATCAGCGCTTACTACGGGATGAACAATTAATTAAGCGTGTGATGCAATTTTTATCTGAATAGTTAAGCTATCAACCTGTTTTTTTACGGCCAATGTTGAAACCGATACTGATACGTGGAACAGGTGACTGGTGTTGTGTGACTTCATGCTCCACAGAAGGATGGAAGCAGGTCAGAGTAGCCTCCACAGGTTGAATGGTTTCAGAGAGATGATTCTCCAGTTTGATTTTTAAGGCACCGGAGTGTTCAGGCATCTGTAAATAATAGGTACCAGAGAGTAACTCGTCATCATCATCATGGCAGTGGGGAAGTGTAACATCATCCTTCTGCATGAAATTGATCCAGAAACCTAATTGTAGCTCCTTCTCTTCAAGCTGAAGCAAATTTGCAGCTTCCTGTTTGATCATTTGCAAGATCAGTTTTATACCGGGAATCTTCTCACGGTCTATATAGATATTTTCATAACGGCCATTAAAGAAATGAGTCATACGGGTCTCGGGGTCATCGAGTAACGTTAAAATATCCTGCACAATAGCTGAATGTAGAGTTTTGCATTCATGGCATACGACACTGTAGACCTTTTGTCTCGGGAAGGAATGAGGGTTTGCTTGCATGTCTGTAAAATATTCGGTTACGGAACTGCCACATCAGCAGCCTGAGTGAATTCTGCCTTCAGGCATTCTTCTCCAGGTAACGGGTTGTGAAATGGATCCCTGCAACCATCGCAATCACAGCAAGTATGGACTCCAGGGAAAGCGTGGAGAGCCCAGAATAACCCTGCCCAATGTTACAGCCATAGGAAAAAGTCGCGCCAATGCCCATCAGTGCACCACCCAACGCAACCTTGCCCACAGAACCTTTGACGGGGGTAAGTTTAAACTGGCGGGTGATTACGGCCACGATAAATGAAATAAGAAACAGGGCAATCACGAACGATACCGAAAATGACAGTGCCGGGTATTGTCCTGCAACCAGCATGATGCCTGTCCGTGACATTGGACCTGAAACAGTCATTGCCGAGGGATGCGTGGCGGGTGCAAATTCATCAATGGCGAGTACCCCGGTTGTGTACCAGGCAGCGCTGACAGTTAAGCCCAGAATAATACCGGCAATGATCAGTTTTATATCTGCGTGTTTTTTCCATTTAGTGACAATGAAACCGATTAATAGCACATCGATGATGGCCAGGATTAACCACTTCGGTGCTGATAATAAGGTTGCCAGGCCAGCGTCGGCCTTGGTGATGGTGACTGAGGTATGCATGAGAGAGTAGACACGGATGGGTTCGAGTAACCCAAACTGGGTCAGTGAAGCGAAGATGGCAAAAAAGAAAACAGCAATCCAGCCGGTGTGGTTGCCATTACCTGCGAGG
>JASFLL010000117.1:0-5454 GCA_050118115.1 Thioalkalispiraceae bacterium | reverse complement strand
AAGTGACCAGTATGGATTTCGATAACAGGCGCACCACATTCGGCTGCGGCTTCAATTTGCCCGGGTTCTGCATCGATAAATAAAGAGACACGTACTCCCACATCGCCCAACACCTGGCATGCGTTTTTGACTTTATCGATCTGTGATAGAACGTCGAGTCCCCCCTCAGTTGTAAGTTCTTCACGCCGTTCCGGGACCAGGCAACAATCAGCCGGCTTTATTTTGCTCGCAATGGCAAGCATTTCATCCGTAATCGCCATTTCCAGGTTCATACGTGTATTCAATATATCTTTCAACATTCGTACGTCACGATCCTGTATATGACGACGATCTTCCCGTAAATGCAAAGTAATAGCGTCCGCGCCATGCTGTTCAGCCAACAACGCTGCCTGTACAGGCTCTGGATATCTTGTGCCACGTGCCTGGCGAATCGTCGCCACATGATCAATATTGACACCAAGTAGAATTGATTGTTTGCTCATAGAGTTGAAGTATAAAAAAAGTAGCTTAATGTGACAAAGAAAAATTTTTCTTTTTCAGGAAAAGCTTCCTGGCATTCAGGGGTCGACCTTCCAGGTGATAGTCCAGCACACTTCGTAATAAACGCTTGGCCTCAATGCGCTGCTCCTGAGTTGAAATGTTGCGTTGTGACAGTGCCAGAAGAGTTGTACCTTTGATTTGCATGACACCAGCTTCATCGCCAGTTTGCGATGTAATCCCTGTCTCTATATTATAAGTATAACAAAGTTCAGGATTTACTGGTTGGCCTGTTCGCAAATCCTGATCCAGACTTACCCCGTAGCCAAGTTGTTCCAGCAGGTCCAGTTCGAAATACCTTAGGCTCAACTCAATATCGCTTGATTCCAGCAGCTCACCCAGGCATTGATGGTACCGGTCAAATAACGATGCATGCGCTTCATGTTTATGTAACAGATACATGATTAGCTCATTGAGATAGAAACCTGTGTATATCAGATCGCCGGCAAGTTTTACCGAACCAGATACATTTTCCGCAGTATATAAAGTTTTCATTTCACTACGCCCTCCCCAGGATACAAACAAAGGTACAAATTGCTGTATTGTTCCCTGAAAAGGTGAATTTGCGCGTCTCGCTCCTTTTGCCACAGCACTGAGACGGCCATGTTCCCTGGTGAATAGCTCCACGATTAAACTTGTGTTTTGATATGCACGATAATGTAACACATAGGCTTTGTCCTGATTCCGGTTTTGATTTAGATCAGAACTCATCGATATAACCTAGTTGTTGAAGAGCGCGTTCATCATCTGACCAGCCTTGCCGGACTTTTACCCAGGTTTTCAAATTGACCTTTTTAGCAAAGAAAGTCTCAAGCTCTTTTCTTGCCTGGGTACCGATCTTTTTCAGTCTTTCACCACCTTTCCCGATCACAATTGCTTTCTGGTTATCGCGCTCAACCCAGATAACTACATGCAATGTCAGCAATTTTTCAGTATCGTCATATTTTTCAATTTCAACCGTCGTCGCATAGGGAAGTTCATCGCCTAATGAGCGCACAATTTTCTCTCGAATCATCTCAGCAGCAACAAATCGAGCACTTCGTGTCGTTATTTGATCGTCAGGATAATGCTGTTCTGAATCTGGCAAATAATTCCTTACCTGGGCAAGAAGCTCTTCTAGCTGAATATTCTTGTTAGCCGCAATTGGCAGCACTCCAGAAAATTCAAATTTTGTTGAAACCTGTTCCAGATAAGGTAGTAATAATTCTTTTTCTTTGACTAAATCAATTTTATTGACTGCTAGAATTACAGGACATCGACTTTGTTTAAGGTGAGATAGGGCCATGTCATCTTCTTCTGTCCATTGTAGGGCTTCAACAACAAAGATAATAACATCCATGTCCCGTATTATACTTTGGGCTGCTCTGTTCAAATAACGATGTAATGCCTGGCGACCACCTTTATGCAAACCCGGAGTATCAACAAAGATAAACTGCGCTTTAGCAGTCGTTTTGATTCCAAGAATCTGATGGCGCGTTGTTTGTGGTTTACGTGAGGTGATTGATAATTTTTGTCCAATCAAGTGGTTTAAGAGTGTTGATTTGCCAACATTGGGTCTCCCTAATATTGCAATGTAGCCACATTTAAATTTATTTTTCATTGTAAATTCTGAATAAATTACTGAGAGTCGAGTTGTTGCAACATAAGTTTAGCTGCCATTTGCTCTGCTTTGCGACGACTATTTCCTGCACCATGAGTCGGTTTATCGGAGAGAGTCACATGGCATGCAACCTCAAATGTCTGGTCGTGCGCCTTGCCATGCGTTTTTAGTATTTCGTATGTGGGTAAATTCAGGCCCTTCGCCTGTAATAATTCCTGTAATCGAGTCTTTGGATCCTTTAAATTTATATTGACATCTGCCTCATCCAGACGTTTACTAAATATTGACAACACAAATTCTTTTGCTGGCTCATATCCCTGGTCCAGATAGATCGCACCAATGATTGATTCGAATACATCCGCCAATATCGATTCTCTTCTATAACCGCCACTTTTCAACTCACCACTACCAAGATTCAGAAAATCCCCAAGTTCAAGTGACTGTGCAAGTTTTGAGAGTGTCTCTCCTTTTACCATCATAGATCTTAAACGACTAAGTTTACCTTCAGTCGCTTCGGGAAAACGATGATATAAATCATCCGTGATAATCAGATTAAGGATGGCATCCCCAAGGAATTCCATGCGCTCATAATGCCTCTTGTTGGCACTGCGATGCGTTAACGCAGTTTCCAAAAGACCGGGATCTTTAAATTGATAGGATAGGCGCTTACAAAGTACAGAATAATCTGGCATTAGTTGTTAGGGAATAATGACCGACTTGTCATATACAAGCACCATGTGAAGGTTACCAAACAGTGCCCTGCGTGCTTCATAACTAACCTCAACCTTTGTGCCTTCTCGGCTACGTGAAATACTGATATCCGATGCACTTACGTCACTAACCATGTTTATATCAAGCCGCTTCATAAGTAGCTTCCGAATTTCTCTACCGGATTTCCCCTGTGCTTTGGGATCGCCGGCAAGCGACTCCAATGATGAGGTCACTTTAAAACTATCCAGATACATCGGAATCAGCTTTAGCGCCACTATTGAAAATAAAGCCACTATTGCCAATACCAGCAGCCATCCGATTGCTGTCATACCACGTTGTTTCGTTATATTACTCATGTTACTGACCTTCAGGAATAAACCAGTCTAATCAAATAAGGAAATCTGTGTTCTAATTCTAGCCGCTCTTTACCAAAGAATAAAGCACTAAAAATCAATAAGTTACTCGATCAGCGTACCAACACGACCCCAGGAAGATGGCCACTCACCCTCTTTTTTATGCAACCAGATCATAAAAGCGCGTCCCTTCAGGTTTTCATCGGGAACAAACCCCCAGTAGCGGCTATCCCGACTGTTATCACGATTATCCCCCATAACAAAATAATGATCAGGTGGGACAGTCTCTTCGTATACCTTGTCAGTATTCATGCGAGGTAGAAGTAAAATTTTATGTGATACATCGCCCAGCTGTTCCTGCATTTCGGTGTAATAAGGATCCTTAGCATAACTTCCTAATTTTTCTGTTTTAACTTCCTTACCGTTGATATACAGAATTTTGTTTTTATAGGTTATCTTATCGCCTGGCAAGCCTATGACTCGTTTAATGTAATCTATTTCCGGGTTCTCCGGATAACGGAACACAATCACATCACCACGTTCAGGCGAACCAAAGTCAAGAAATTTGTAATACCCAATAGGCGAACGCAGACCATATGAAAATTTATTTACCAGAATATAGTCGCCAGGCTCTAATGTGGAAAGCATGGAGCCAGAAGGAATTTGGAATGGCTCGACCAGAAAGCCTCTTACGATAAGCACAATAAAGAATACCGGAAACAAAAAACGCGCAAACTCAACAATGACAGGTTCAGTTCTTTCTTTTTTATCTCCTGCAACTTTCTCTTCACTGGCTTTGACAGTTTGTTCTCCTGACTTTTTACCTTTAACTTTATTGTAAATTACATACGCAGCCCATATCGAACCGGTAATTAGCGATAAAACAGCCAGTATTGCAGTAAAATCTACATTCATTTTTCTCTCCCTACATTTAGTACAGCGAGAAATGCGTCCTGTGGTATTTCTACTTTTCCTACTTGTTTCATTCGTCGTTTTCCTGCTTTTTGTTTTTCCAGTAGTTTTCGTTTTCTTGAGACGTCACCACCATAACATTTTGCGGTTACATTTTTACGCAAGGCTTTAACGTTGGTGCGTGCAATAATCTTGGCTCCAATAGCAGCCTGTATGGCCACTTCGAACATTTGCCGAGGAATGAGTTCCTTCATCTTTTCAGCAAGTTCCCTGCCCCGACTCTGAGATTGATCACGATGTACGATTGTCGAGAGGGCATCTACTGTATCACCATTGATCAAAATATCCAGTTTCACCAGGTCAGCTGCCTGGAAACGCCTGAATTCATAATCGAGTGACGCATAACCGCGACTGGTAGATTTTAATCGATCAAAAAAGTCCAGCACGATTTCATTCATTGGTAGTTCGTAGTTAAGCGAGACCTGATTACCCAGGTACTGCATATTTTTCTGGACACCTCTTTTTTCGACACAAAGGCTAATAACATTGCCGACGTAATCCTGCGGTACCAGAATGTTTGCGACGACAATCGGTTCACGAATTTCCTTGACCAGGGATGGTTCCGGCAAGGCTGCGGGATTGTCGATTCGAATCACATCGCCACTGGTTGTCTCAACTTCAAAAACAACAGTTGGTGCCGTTGTAATGAGATCAAGGTTGTATTCCCGCTCCAGGCGCTCCTGAATAATTTCCATGTGTAACATCCCAAGGAAACCACAGCGAAAGCCGAAACCCAGGGCAGTTGACACTTCCGGCTCATAGAACAGGGCGGCGTCATTGAGTTTTAACTTGGCCAGCGCTTCCCTGAAATCCTCATAATCGTCACTACTGACAGGGTACAGGCCCGCGAAAACCTGGGGTTTTACTGGCTTAAATCCGGGTAGCGCCTTGTCTGCCGGACGATCCACGGCGGTGATGGTATCTCCCACCGGTGCACCGTCGACCTCTTTAACACCGGATATGAGATAACCGACCTCACCAGCCGCTAACTCTGCTTTTTCGACCCGCTTAGGTGTGAAAATACCCACTGAATCCACCTGGTACGTTCTACCCAGAGACATCATCATGATTTTTTGGCGCTTCCTGAGTGTCCCCTGCATGACCCTCACCAGGGAGACGACACCCAGGTAATTGTCAAACCAGGAATCGATGATTAAGGCCTGTAATGGAGCTTCTGGGTCACCTGCGGGTGGCGGAATCCGCTCAACCAGCTGATTGAGAAGACCCTCAATGCCCTCACCAGTTTTAGCGCTGACACGACAGGCATCATGTGCCTCAAGC
>JASFLL010000116.1:0-5494 GCA_050118115.1 Thioalkalispiraceae bacterium | reverse complement strand
GCGCGTTCGCGCACGATCTCGGCATAGGCCTTGATGTTGGCGGCGGTCGGGGTGTTGTTGGCCAGCGAACCCAGGTAGCTGAGGCCACCGACGTTATCCAGTTCGTTATGCTTGTCCAGGTATTCGGACAGGGTGACCGCGTCGCAGGGCTGACCGGCATTGGCCAGGTGGGCGATGGCGCCAAAGATAATGCGATGATCGCGGCGGTAAAAATCTTCTTCGGTGATGACGTCCGCGACCTTGTCCCAGCCCATGTTGTCGAGCATCAGGCCACCGAGTACCGCCTGTTCGGCTTCGATGGAAAATGGCGGAAGTTTGATGCCCTCGGTTTGCGTATCTCTTGAAACAGGCTTTGGGGATGCTGATTTCGGATATGAGAGCTGATCGGCCATAGGCGTAACTGGTTTCCCTTACTTATTTATTATAATAGCTAACTGGACTAATCAAATATATAGGTATGTCGCCGAAAGTTCATTTGGTTAAGACCAATATCGTTCGTTTCCGGCAGGTCGGAGAGCATAGCAGGAACTCGACGGCCAGAATAGTGGACAACCCTGTGTATAACTTGTCAACAAACTATGAATTAGCTGTTCTCAATCTGTTCATGCACGCTGATGCAGTATTCATTCCCGTTTTTCGCCAGGCTGGTGGACCATAAAAAAACCGCGATGCCCGGTTAAGGTGCATCACGGTTTTATTGTTACTACCGTCCGTTTTACTGTGCGGCTTCGACCACGACCTGGATGGCCTGCATGATGTCAGCGTGGGGGCGGACGTGCACTTCGAATTCACCAATGGCATGAATCGGACCTTCGGCCATGATGATCTCGGCTTTTTCCACTTCCACACCGGCTTCGGTCAGGGCCTCGGCAATGTCCGCTGGTCCCACGGAACCGAACAACTTGCCTTCTTCACCGGCATTGCGTGCCAGTGTCACCGAACCCACGGCGGCGATCTTGTCGGCGCGGGCCTGGGCTTCGGCCAGGGCTTCGGCGGCGGCTTTTTCAAGCTCGGCACGACGGGCCTCGAATTTCTCGATGTTGGCCTTGGTGGCCGGGACCGCTTTTTGTTGCGGGATTAAAAAGTTGCGTCCGTAACCGGCCTTGACACTGACCTGGTCGCCCAGGTCACCGAGGTTGGCTACTTTCTCTAATAGAATAATTTCCACTGTCTTGTCCTCCGGCTCAATTACTTATGCGCATCGCAAAAAGGCAACAAGGCAAGAAAACGCGCGCGCTTGATTGCCGTTGACAGCTGGCGCTGATACTTGGCGCTGGTACCCGTGATGCGGCTGGGAACGATCTTGCCATTTTCCATCACGTAGTTTCTTAAAAGGTTAATGTCTTTGTAATCGATATGCTCAATGCCTTCGGCCTTGAATCGACAGAATTTCTTACGACGAAAATAACGTGCCATGTTTAATTCTCCTTCCGGTTATGCAGCTTCGGTGTCGCTGTCTTCAGTGTCAGTATCATCATCGTCATTGTCTGAAGAAGCGCGAAAGTCTTCGCTCGCGCGCTCATCTTCTTTCTTGACCAGAGGCGAAGCCTCAGTGATGGCCTTGTCACACTTGATGGTCAGGTGACGTAACACTGCGTCGTTAAAACGGAAGGCACTTTCCAGTTCGTCCAGGGCTTCCTGACCGCACTCGATGTTCATCAACACGTAGTGTGCCTTGTGAATTTTCTGAATGGTATAAGCAAGCTGGCGACGACCCCAGTCTTCGAGACGGTGGATCTTGCCTTCCTGGCCTTCGATAATCGCCTTGTAACGGTCGATCATGGCCGGGACCTGCTCGCTCTGGTCAGGGTGGACCAGAAACACGATTTCATAGTGTCGCATGTTGTTTCCCTTTGGTTTACAGCCCCCTACCTTGTGGCAGTGGAGCAGAGAATGGTTGCTGTCCAGATTATCCGGGGGCAACCGCAAATTGTGAGCGGCGAATTCTACATAACTCTATAGCCAATAAGCAAGCGAATCCCGGGTAAAATAGCATAATATTTCAGCAGCTTAGCATTAAGCTGATCAAACTGATGATGGCAAGGCAAAAAGTTGCGAAAAAACGGAGTTTACACGTCAGTAAATGAGTATTTTGAGCAACTTTTTAACGCCGCCAGCACAGTTTCAGCAGCTTAATGCTGGCGTTGGCGCACGACTTCGTAGAGTACGACGCCCGCGGTCACCGAGACATTGAGGCTACTGACGCTGCCCAGCATCGGCAGGTGGCTCAGTTCATCACAGGTTTCGCGGGTCAGGCGGCGCAGGCCCCTGCCCTCGGCCCCCATCACCAGGGCCAGTGGCCCGGTAAGTTTTTGCTCATAAAAAGAACGCTCGGCTTCACCGGCCAGGCCGATACACCAGATGCCCTGCTGCTGGAGGTCGCGCAGGCAGCGGGCCAGGTTGGTCACCGCGTAAAACGGCACCACTTCCGCGGCCCCACTGGCGACCTTGCTGACGGTGGCAGTCAGGCCGCAGGCCTTGTCTCTGGGGGCAATCACCGCGTCCGCCCCCGCGGCATCGGCGGTGCGCAGGCAGGCCCCCAGGTTATGCGGGTCCTGCACCCCGTCGAGCACCAGCAGCAAGGCCGGTTTTTGCAGGCTGTCGAGCTGCTCGAACAGTTGTGACTCGTTGCCTGGCACGGCCGGTTTGACCAGCGCCATCACCCCCTGGTGGTTGACTTCGCCAAGCTGTTTATCAAAGCCCCGACTGTCCATGCTCTGGATTGCCAGGCCCAGTTGCTGGGCGCTGTGTTTGAGTTTGTGGATGCGGTCGTCCTTGCGACTGCTTTCGACGACCAGGTTCAGTACCCGCTGCGGGGAATGATCGAGCACGGCCATGACCGTGTTCAGTCCATATATATAATAGTTAGACGGCTTTGCCATTTAGTTAAGAGCGACGCCCTGCCCGTCGTTTTTTACCGGCCTGTTTTTTCCCGGTTTTCTTGCCACCCGCTTTTTTTCCGGTCTTCTTCTTGCCGGCTTTTTTCTTGCCACGGTACTGGCTGGTCTTCTTCTTGCTCGTTTTTTTCTTTCCGGTCTTTTTGCGGGTCGATTTCTTCTGGCCCGAGCTGTTGTTGTTTGCCGAGCCGGGCTTGCGTGCCTTGCCCAGGTAAGGTTGTTTGACGACCGGTTGATCCTCGGCCATATCGAAATCAATTTTCTTCTCGTCGAGATCAACCCGGGCCACCACCACATTCACCGGGTCACCGAGGCGATAGATCTTGGCGGTGCGCTCACCGATCAGGCGATGGTGGATGGAGTCATAGTGATAGTAGTCCTGCCCCAGGGCGGTAATGTGGATCAAACCTTCGACATAGATATCCTTTAACTCTACAAAGATGCCGAAGTTGGTGACCGTGGTGATCACGCCTTCATAGGTTTCACCCAGTTTGTCGAGCATGTATTCACACTTCAACCAGTCAGTGGCATCGCGGGTGGCTTCATCGGCACGCCGCTCGGTCATGCTGCAGTGATCACCCAGCTGATCCATGTCGTTAGGGGTATAACGAAACTGGTCGATAGGTTTTTTCGAGAGGATATGTCGAATCGCCCGGTGCACTAACAGATCAGGATAACGCCGAATGGGTGAAGTAAAGTGCGCATAGGCCTCGTAGGCCAGGCCGAAGTGGCCGAGATTATCGGGTGCATATACGGCCTGCTTGAGACTGCGTAACAACACGGTCTGGATCAAATGCGAGTCGTGGCGATCCTGGATCTGGGCCAGTAGCTTTTTATAGTGCGCGGGTTCCGGCTCACTGCCGCCTTCCAGGTTTAAACCCAGTTCGGATAGAAATTCGCGCAGCTCATGCAGTTTTTCTTCACCCGGTGGTTCATGGTTACGATACAGGGCCGGGATCTCGTGCTTTTCAAGATACTCGGCGGTGGCCACATTGGCCATTAACATACACTCTTCGATCAGGCGATGGGCGTCGTTGCGAAATACCGGCACGATCTGTTCGATCTTTTTGTTTTCACCAAACACGATCCGGGTTTCAGTGGATTCAAATTCGATGGCACCGCGTTTTTCCCGTGCCTTGAGTAACAGCTTGAACAGGGCATACAGATTTTCCAGGTCAGGCAGGATCGCTTTGTGTTGTTGCCGCAGGTTTTGATCCCCGTCGACCAGCATCGCCGCGACCTTGTCATAGGTCAGGCGCGCATGGGAGTGCATCACTGCGGGATAAAAACGACTGCTGATGAGTTTACCGGTGGCATTGAGGCTCATGTCACAGACCATGCACAGGCGATCCACCTGGGGATTGAGTGAGCATAAGCCGTTGGAAATGATCTCCGGTAACATCGGGATCACCCGTTCCGGAAAATACACCGAGTTACCGCGCTTGACCGCTTCTTCATCCAGGGCACAGTCCGGTTTGACGTAATGCGAGACATCGGCAATCGCCACGATCAGGCGCCAGCCCTTGCCCTGCTTTTCACAATAGACCGCATCGTCAAAGTCACGGGCGTCTTCACCATCGATGGTGACTAACGGTAAATGACGAATATCTTCGCGGCCCTGCTTGTCCTGTTCTGCGACCTGATCGGTCATGCCCTGGATTTGTTGCGTGACCGCGTCGGGCCATTGCTGGGGAAGATCGTAATTACGGATCGCAATATCGATTTCCATGCCCGGCGCCATGTGATCGCCGATGATCTCGATGACCTTGCCGATGGCCTGGCGCTGGCGAGTCGGGTATTCAGTAATCTCTATCGAGACGATCTGGCCGTGTTTGGCACCGTTGAAATCATCCTTGGCGACCAGGATGTCCTGGTGAATGCGTTTGTTATCCGCCACTACGAAACCCATGCCGCCTTCGATAAATAACCGGCCCACCACATGTTTCATACCGCGTTCGAGGATCTCGACCACCACACCTTCACGACGACCGCGCCGGTCACGGCCGACTTCGCGGACCACGGCCTTGTCGGTATGCATCAGGGCGTGCATTTCACGGGCAGATAAATAGAGATCATCGCCGCCCTTGTCGGGCACCAGGAAACCAAAGCCGTTGGGGTGGCCGATCACGCGGCCGGTGATGAGATCCATCTTGCTGGCCAGGCAGTACTGGCGGCGGCGATTGAACAGGATCTGGCCATCGCGCTCCATGGCGCGCAGGCGCCGGTGCAGGGCCGTCCTGTCTTCCTCACTTTTGATCTGAAAATGTGACGCGATTTCGTCCAGTTTCAGTGGCAAACCCACTGATTCGAGGTATTCGAGGATAAACTCCCGGCTGACAATGGGATTATCATATTTTGCCGCTTCCCGTTTTGCATAGGGATCCTGGGCGCTTTTCGATTGTTTAGATTTTTTTGTCATATTATTCCGATATTTCAAGTAGCTGTATTATGGCTGATAAGATTAAATTGACAAGGAACTTGAGTTCCCGGTAAAGTGCGCGGCCTTGATAGTTCATCTCGGCCGAGGTGGCGGAATTGGTAGACGCGCTAGCTTCAGGTGCTAGTGGGGGTAACCCCGTGGAGGTTCAAGTCCTCTC
>JASFLL010000115.1:0-5526 GCA_050118115.1 Thioalkalispiraceae bacterium | reverse complement strand
TTCCGCAGCCTTGGTGCATCTGCGACGGCATCAATTAGTGATGTTGCACCAGGTATCGCGGAGGCACTGGTTGCAACAGCCATTGGTCTGTTTGCTGCAATTCCTGCCGTAATAGCCTATAACCGATTTGCCAGTGATCTGGAACGTGTCGTTGGACGCTATGACAACTTTGTTGAAGAGTTCTCAGCTGTTCTTCAAAGGCAAGCTAGAAATTAACGCAGTTATACTAGTCATATTATAAAGAGTCCGTTGCGATGCAACATTTAAACAAACGATTCACAAAAAAGATGATGGCTGAGATCAATGTTGTACCATATATTGATGTAATGCTGGTGTTACTTGTGATATTCATGATCACGGCGCCATTACTTACTGAGGGTTACCGGGTGCAACTACCTGAGGCAAGTGCAAAACCCGTGAAAAAGAGCAAGCAACCACCGGTGATTGTATCGGTAGACAGCAAGGGACGCCTTTATGTGAACCTGGGGGATCATCCGAAAAAGTCAGTGACTGCCAAGACTTTAGTTGCAAGGGTTGCTGCACGACGCAAACAGTATCCCGATATCCCGGTTTTGATACAGGGTGATGTCAAAGCCGATTACGGTAAAGTCATCAATGCTATGTCTGCTTTGAATAACGCAGGCATTGAAAATTTCAGTTTGATAACCAAACCAGTCAAGAGACAGTGATGCTGGAACTGTTTAAGAAAAACCCACGGTTTCTGGTTGGCGCCATCATTGTGCACCTGTTCTTTCTTGTCCTGTTTGGTGTCGGGCTTCACTTTAAGTCCAGGGAACGGGCCGCAACGACCGTGCAGAAAACTGTAGAGGTCACTACAGTAGATGAGCGCGAAGTTAAAAAAGAGCTTGCCAAGTTAAAAGCTGCGGACGACAGGGAAGTAAGACGAAAAAACGAACTGGAAAAGAAACGTAAGCTGGAAGAACGTCGGCTCGAATCTTTGCGTAAAAAACGCGAAGCTGAACAAAAGAAGGAAAAAGAACGACTTGCACTGCTGGAAAGAAAACAAAAAGCGCTAAAGGAAAAACAGCAAAAAGAGAAAGAGCGCCTGGCCGAGCTGGAACGTAAACGCAAAGCGGAGGAAGAGAGACAGGACCGGGCGAGAAAAGAGCAGGAGCTCAAGGAAAAAATGCAGGCTGAAGAGCAAAGGCTGAAACGTGAAGAGCAGGCGGCAGCCTTACGTAAGGCCGAACTGAAAAAGCGACAGACAACTATCGACAAGTACATGAACCTGATTGAAGCCAAGGTTTATCAGAAATGGATAAAGCCACCTTCGATCAGTACCGGGCTGGTTAGTGAGTTGAGGGTGAAGTTAATACCCACCGGAGATGTGATAGACATTCAGCTTGTTAAAAGTAGCGGCGACCCGGCGTTTGATAATTCGGTCAAAGCTGCGGTAAAAAAGGCCTCACCCCTGCCTTTGCCGCCGGCAGAAATGGGACTTTTTGAAGTATTTCGTGATTTGCGTTTACCTATGAGAGCAGATAAAAAGACTTAAGATGATGTTGAATAAAATCAAACTACAGATACTCGTTATATCGTTGTGTTTAATAACGATCAGTGTGCCTGCCCGGGCGGAACTTACCATCGATATCACCCTGTGGCTGGATAATGCCACTCCGATTGCTGTTGTGCCATTTGGCTGGCGAGGCGTCGGTAAGGTCCCGATGAAAATGACGGATGTGATAGCAAATGATCTTGGTCGCAGCGGGCAATTTGCGCCGATGAAAGAAAATGAAATGATCGAACTTCCCCATGAAGGGCGGGATGTCAATTTCCCAACCTGGCGCAACGTCAATATGAAATATGTTGTCGTCGGCAAGATTCAGCTACTGGGTGCCAAATCTTACCAGGTACAGTTTCAGTTGCTGGATGTTGATAAAGGTACCCAGCTTACCGGTCACAGTTTCCAGGCGAAAGAAAACCAGCTCAGGCGTCTTTCACATCATATCAGTGACCTGATTTATGAGGCGATCACGGGTGAGCGTGGGGCATTTGATACCTATCTGGCTTACATTACCGTATCCAGGAATAAAAACGGTCAAAATCGCTATCGGCTGGCGATTTCCGATTCTGATGGCTATAACGAACAGATTCTTTTTGAATCCAGTATGCCCATCGTGCGGCCGGTCTGGTCACCGGATGGTCAACGCCTGGCGTATGTTTCTTATGCCACAGGTAGACCGCAAATTTATATCCAGAACGTATTTACCAAAAATACCCAACGTTTAACTAATTTTAAAGGCTCAAACCTGTCACCTGCATGGTCACCGGATGGACGTAAAATGGCCATGTCATTATCAAAAGATGGTAATGCTGAACTCTACATCATGGACCTGAATACCAAACGTCTTCATCGTGTGACCAGAAGTTATGGCGCCGACCTGGAACCGGCCTGGTTTCCCGATGGAAGAAAACTTGTGTTTACCTCTGATCGGGGCGGGCGTGCACAATTGTATACGATTGATGTGAATGACTCTGGCGCGGCCGGATCTGCCAAACGCATCACATTTGATGGAAAAGAAAACCTTCGCCCGGATGTTTCACCAGATGGCAAGAGCATCGCAATGGTGCATAATTCTGGTGGCAAATATCAGATTGCACTCCTTGATCTGGAAACAGATCAATTATCTTTGTTAACTGATGGGCAATTAGATGAATCGCCTGGTTTCGCTCCAAACGGTAGCATGTTAATTTATGCTGCACAGGCGGGGGATAAAGGCGTGCTGGCGGCTGTATCTGCGGATGGTCGAGCCAGCCAGAAAATGAGATTTACCAGCGGTGATGTGCGGGAACCTGCTTGGTCACCATACAAACAAGATTGATAAATTATGACATTGAGGAGTCTCACGATGAACAAATGGAACAAGTTTTTAATAGTGGCTTTGCTGGCTTCTTTGGGGGCAGCCTGTACGTCAACAACGGAGAACCAGGCTGAGGGACAGGCAGACCAAGCTGCACCAACTGACACTCGTTCAGGTGCTCAGGATCAGGGTACAATACAAAGTGATCCCTTTTCTGATCCATCCAATCCGCTTTCTACCACTACAATCTATTTTGATTTTGACAGTTCAGAAATCAAGCAGGCCGATCGCGAAGTTGTATTAGCACATGCGCGATATCTGGTAGATAACCCGAGCGTTAAAGTTGTCCTGGAAGGACATGCGGATGAGCGCGGTACTCGTGAATATAATATTGCCCTTGGTGAGCGTCGTGCAAAAGCCGTCAGCCAACTCATGCTTCTGCAGGGTGTAGCGCAATCCCAGCTTGATATCGTTAGTTTTGGTGAAGAACGTCCGGTTGCTCTTGGCCATGATGAGTCTGCGTGGAGCCTCAACCGCCGCGTCGAAATTACATATCCAGGTAGGTAATATGAACAAAAGTCTTTTGTTGTTTAGTTGTTTGTGTGTTTTAACGGCTGGTATCCAGACTGTGGATGCGCGAGATGTACAATTGCGATCTCGACCCGGGGATGCAACATCCACGTTTGGTGCGAGTAACAGTGAAGATACACAGCAACTTTCAACAGAAGATCGGCTTAAGCGCCTGGAAAGGATCCTGGATAGTCAGGGTCTGGTAGACATGTTGGTACGTATCGAGAATATGCAAAGTGAATTGCAAATTTTACGTGGAGAAATAGAACTGCAAAAACACGAGCTCGATCAGATTAAACAACGCCAGCGCGATTTATATGTGGATATTGATAGAAGGTTGTTGCGCATAGAACGAAATGATCCTGCAATTGGCGCTGGTGGTCCGGATTCAACGGGTGCTAAGGCTGCTACCCCGAAAGCAGCAGTTCCATCACCTGAAGATAAATCTAAAACGACGACTGCGCAGGCAACGACGTCACAACCAGCCACTGATTTCGCCTCAGAACAAAAAGCCTATCAGCATGCCTTTGACCTGCTGCGTGATCTACGTTATGACCAGGCGGTGACCGCTTTTCGAAAATTTATTGCAACGTATCCTAACGGTCGTTATGCCCATATTGCGCAGTACTGGGTAGGTGAGGCCAATTATGCCCAGCGTAAGTTTAAGGAAGCGATTAAGGACTATCAGATACTGATAGACAAATATCCAAAAAGTCCAAAGCTTGCTGAAGCCTTATTAAAGATAGGTTATAGTCAATATGAGCTGAATAATTTCAAGCAGGCTGAAACAACATTAAACCGTCTTGTAAAAGACTACCCTGGTACAACTGAAGCGGGTCAGGCACAGAATCTGATCCAGAAGATTCGTCTGAAACGTTCGAACTAGCAAGAATTTATTATTAAATCGCATGCCTTTGACATCTGGCATTCATTCTGATCGAACTATTACACTTTAAAATCCAGTGACTACTGAAAATCAAATCCGGCCAACAGACCAGGAGCGGTTGCGCATTACTGAAATTTTTTATTCCGTACAGGGTGAGGCGCGTACGGCAGGGTTGCCGACGGTTTTTATACGCCTAACGGGCTGTCCATTACGCTGTGGCTATTGTGATACTAGTTATGCCTTTCAGGGTGGGCAATGGATGAGCTTTAATGAAATAGAACAGGCCATTAAAAAATATAAGACCCGGTATATTACCGTGACGGGTGGTGAGCCACTTGCTCAAAAGGCCTGTCCGGCCCTGTTAGCGAGATTGGCAGAAGCAGGTTATGAAGTCTCCCTGGAAACCAGCGGTGCACTTGATATTAGTGGAGTCGATACTCGTGTCAGTCGAGTCATGGACATTAAAACACCAGGTTCAGGTGAAGTTGACAAGAATCTGCTGGAAAACATTGATCACCTGAACAGGCTGGATCAGCTGAAGTTTGTCATTTGTAGTCGTGAAGATTATGAATGGGCCGTGAAATTGCTAAAAGAAAGAAATTTACCTGATATTTGCGATGTGTTTTTCTCGCCGAGTTATAATCAGGTGTCGCTGAAACAGTTAACGGAATGGGTCTTGGAAGATCAGCTGCCAGTTCGCGTACAATGTCAGTTGCATAAAATTATCTGGGGTGAGGAACCAGGCAGGTAATGATGAGCGATCTGAAACCTAAAGCCATTGTCCTCGTTTCCGGCGGTCTGGATTCCGCTACTACGCTGGCCATTGCGCAGCAGGCCGACTATGACTGTTATGCGTTAAGTTTTGATTATGGCCAACGTCATCGCTGTGAGCTGGCAGCTGCAGAACGGGTGGCAAAAAGCCTTAACGCGACCGAGCATCGCTGCTTCGTCCTGGATCTGGCACAGTTCGGGGGCTCAGCGCTAACCGACAGGAGCATCGAAGTTCCCAAGCAGGCCGGAGCAGGGATCCCGGTGACCTACGTACCGGCCAGGAATACAGTGTTTCTCTCCATCGCCCTGGCCTGGGCAGAGACCCTTGCTGCCTATGATATTTTCATCGGCGTGAATGCCGTGGATTATTCCGGTTACCCTGACTGTCGGCCGGAATATATCGAGGCTTATCAACGCATGGCCCGGCTTGCCACCAAATCAGGTGTCGAAGGCCACACAATCAATATACGCAGTCCT
>JASFLL010000114.1:0-5552 GCA_050118115.1 Thioalkalispiraceae bacterium | reverse complement strand
GCCAATCAACCTGCCATCATTTTCAACTCTTCGGATGTGGATATAATTGGCACCATCACGTGCCCAGAGTCCATAGTCAGTATTTAAGGTAATCTTTTCATTCATTGCACTTACCCGTTGCAGTTTTGCATATTGAACAGCTTTGGGAGCAACAAATTCCCCCAGTGCAATAATGATGGCAGCCAGAATGACACCTGTTTTTAGCACAGAGAATGTTATACGTGTCACCGATATTCCTGCAGCGCGCATCGCAACCAGCTCGCTGTTACCGGCTAACATGCCAAGGCTGATTATCGTGCCCAGTAACGCAATCATTGGAAACATGTAGTATATTTTCTGGGGAATGTTCAACAGGATAAACATAATGGCATTCCAGACACCATAATTTGCCTTGCCAATCACACCCGTCTCGCCAGCAAAGCTGATCAGGCTGTCCAGGGTAACAATTACCATCATTACTGACAGTACGCCCATGACCATGGCCTTGCCGATATATCGATCAATAATTTCCATTAGCGCTTGCCGTACCAAAAGCGCCGTAATAATGGACGCCAGTGGATGTAAAAAGATAATGCCAGTAAAATCGCGACAAGATGAACCCACCAGAGTCCCACCCAAACATCCAGTATTCCCTTACTCAACCATGCATTGGATACACTCAGTAAATTACTGTAGATAATATAAATCAAAAGGGCGATCGCTAATTTCGAGTAACGGCCCTGACGAGGAGATGTCTTACTTAACGGTACAGCCAGTACCGCCAACACCAAACAGGAAATCGCGGTAGAAATACGCCATTGTAACTCTGCATAATCATCCACCTTGCCTCTTTCCCATAATGCGAGGCTGGTTTCGGCCTTTTTACGAAAAGTAAATTCCTTTATTGGTTTTTCTTCCAGGCGAATTCCATGGTGCTTAAATTGTATAATCGCTGTTGAACCATCTTCCATCGGGCCTTCGTAACGTTGTCCGTGTTCTAGAATAATAAAATTATCGCCTGTCTTTTTGTCCACCTCCTTGTGACCGGATTCTGCGGAAACAATCGAGTTCTTTTTTTCTTCTCTGTGTTGCAGAAAAACATTTTTCATTTTAAGCTCAGACTGGTCGAACTCCTGGACATAAACAACGCCTTCACCGTGAGTCAGTTCCCTGAAGCGACCTGATGAAAGCGCCTCAACTCTGTTCGCCGATTCGTGCTTCTTAATCATCAGGTCGCTGGTGGATTCTGCCCATGGGACCATATAAAGTGACAAACCACTGACAATTATTGCAAACAACCCCGCCAGACTTAATACACTACGTAACACCGCCCACAGGCTTATACCACACGCGGCCAGCACTACCATCTCATTGTCTTTATACAAACGACTAAACGCCAGTAGAATAGCAATATAAAAGGATAGCGGTGTAATGAATGCCAGGTTGCTCAGGCTTTTCAGGCCCAGTAGTTTGAGCACAATGGCCGGGGGGATACCACCACTCACAGCCTCGCCGTATAGATTGACCAACTGCCCACTAATAAAGATAAGGAGTAATACAAGGCTTACTCCGAGAAAGGTCATGAGCACTTCCTTGATAAGATAGCGATTAATAATGTGTGTATTGCTCATGAAACCAGTAATTTATCTTGTTTAACTTATCCGCCAGTTTGTACTACCATAACCGCTAATTTAGAAGGTCCCCCTGTCAAATCAATAAATAGCAGGAACAATAAAATTCTAGCGCTATTCAGGGGTACTGTCACAACTCATTCAGAGAATCAGGAGCAAAGATGAATATTTCCGTGAAAACCCTCGATATCACAAAGCACAAAACCGGCTGTCATGTGGTTGCTTTATTCGAAGGTGCAAAACTGTCTGAAACTGCCACAAAAATAGACAAACTCGCTAATGGCTATCTCAAGGCCGTTGTTAAACAGGGTGGTATTAACGGGAAACTCTCACAAACACTCCTGCTACACGACGTCAAAGGCCTGACATCAAAACGCGTATTACTGGTAGGCTGCGGTAAAAACAAAAGTCTATCCGATAGCCAGTATCGCAGCCTGCTCAAGACAGTTGCCAATACCCTGAACAGTTATAACATCAATGACGCCAGTATATATCTTCAGGACCTGGAACTGAAATCCCCTGAAATTGAAAACACCTGGAAAGTTAAACAGATCAGCGAGGTCCTCACCCAGAGTCTTTATCGTTATACCAGGACCCTGTCGAAGAAGAATGACAAACCCAGTTTACGTAAACTCGTAATCCATGTTGACAAAGTCGATACCTCGCTCTCTCGCGCAGCCAGGACTGGCCAGGCTGTTGCAAATGGCATGGCGGTAACTCGAGAACTCGGTGACCTGCCTGGTAATATCTGTACCCCAACACACCTGGGAAATGAAGCCAAAAAGATTGGGCGTCAGTATGGAATCAAGGTTTCTGTGCTTGGCCAAAAACAAATCGAGGCACTCAAGATGGGTTCGTTTCTTTCGGTTGCCAAGGGAAGCCGTGAGGCACCCAAATTGATCGTATTTGAATACAAAGGTGCAGCCAAACCCGGAAATCCGATAGCCCTGGTGGGCAAAGGCATTACCTTTGACTCAGGAGGTATCTCGATCAAACCCGGCGCGGCAATGGATGAGATGAAGTTTGATATGTGTGGTGCCGCCAGTGTACTGGGAGTAATGCGCAGCCTGGGCGAACTCAAGCCCAAGGTCAACGTGGTCGGCGTCATTGCCTCGTGTGAAAACCTGCCGGATGGCAAAGCCAATAAACCCGGAGATGTGGTGACCAGTATGTCAGGACAGACTATTGAAATTCTCAATACCGACGCCGAGGGTCGACTGATCCTTTGCGATGCCCTGACTTACACTGAGAAATTCAAACCCAGGGCAGTTATTGATATCGCCACCCTGACCGGCGCCTGCGTCATTGCCCTCGGGCACTATGCCGCCGGTTTGCTGGGTAACGACCAGAAATTGATTGATAAATTAGTCGCGGCCGGGCAAAACGCTGCGGATCGTGCCTGGCAGCTCCCTATGTGGGATGAATATCAGGATTCATTAAAAAGCAATTTTGCGGACATGGCCAACATTGGCGGACGCAGTGCAGGTACAATAACCGCGGCCTGTTTTCTTTCCCGCTTTGCGAAGAAATTCAAATGGGCTCACCTGGATATCGCAGGCATTGCCTGGGATACCGGGGCGAACAAGGGGGCGACGGGTCGCCCCGTTCCACTATTAATGGAATACATCCTCTCGGAGGCAGGTCGCAAATAAGATGACACGGGTTAATTTCTATATCAGCCCCAACCAGGCTGCAGAAGCCAATCTGCAACTTGCCTGCCGTATAGCGGAAAAGGCCTATACCAGACAAAACAAGGTCTATATCCATACCAACAATGCTGAACAGGCAAAACGCCTGGATGATCTGCTCTGGATATTTCGCCAGGGTAGCTTTATCCCGCACTGTCAATCGAGTGACGAAAACCAGCAAGATGCCGCGGTGGTAATCGGTTTTGATGGTCTTCCCGAAATACAGCCAGATGTGCTGATTAATCTCGCCGATGACGTACCCAACTTTTTTACCCGTTTCGAACGGGTCGCCGAGATCGTCAGTGGTGACGAAACCACACGCCAGGTTGCCCGGGAACGATTTAAATTTTATCGCGAGCGTGGTTATCCCCTCGAAACTCATGAATTAAACAGCTAAGCTATTCGCATGGCCGATCAGGAACCCCAGGAACTGCTCTCCGCCCTTGAGTCTATCAAGGGACTGCTTGAGAAAAGTGAGTTAAAGCTAAATGCCGCCCGTGAAAGTATCGAGCTGGCCTCCCCTGCCCCAAAATCTACGGCCGAACCGGAAATACCCGAGGTTGATGAGATTGTTGAGATCCCGGAACTCGATGAGATTGTCGTGCCAGCGCAAAATGAAGACGCCCAACCCACGGTCGACATTGAAGTCCTCAAGGCCTTTCTGGATGAGATGCAAAAACAGATTGAAAAGACCATGCGTGACAAATTAATGAAAGCCGTGGTTGCCGCCGAGAACGATGTCAAAAAACAAATGCGGGCTTATTTAGATCAGCTTCGTAAGATGTTAGATCAGTAGTTTTTCTCCTTTGTAATTTTTATCAGTTTTCGCCTCACTGAGAGGAGATACTTTTCTTTGTTTGTCAATATGTGGTTTTTCGTTCCCTCTGGGAACGAGGTACTTTCTTTGTGCGAACAAAGAAAGTTACTCGCTTCAGCGAAGCGAAAGAAAAATCAAAAATATAGAATAAATAAACCTATTTACGATCGTACATATAACACCTACCAGTTGGTAACCAGTCAGGTATTTTATAATACCGTTCCTTAATGACTTTTAGCACATCCTGATCATAGACATCATATTTAAAACCGACGCCTATGCCTAAATGAAACTTCGTGCCTTTGAACGGTAATACCACGTGGGTAAATGAATTGAAGTATTTCGCAAACCGTGTTACATCATCGGTGAGATCCAGTACAGCAATGCCCTTGCCATTATACTTACTTAAATCAGTAATGATGTCATCCTGACGGCCATGATGCGAACCCACGCCTAATACCAGCACATCCTCTCGGGCATGATAAGCCAGCAACGCAGACTCACTATAACTGGGTGTAGCCAGGGTAAAATCATAACGCTGAGAATCGACCAGCTTAAGTAACTCAGGTGCATACATGGCCATCACCACTGTTTGATAATCGGTTTCATTGTCTTTAAACATGCCGGGCGAGAGTGTATACACAATCGCAAAGGCAAGGATATGTAGTAAACTGAAACCCCACATGAAATAGAAACAGACTCGGAGCTGGCCAAAATGCAATAGCATGATGGCGGCAATAAATATAAAGGGGTAAAAACTTAACAGCCAGTGTAGACCTATACTCTTGACAAAAGAGAGCGCAAAAAACAAAACCATGGGGATGACAAACAGGGCCAGAAATAATCCCAGTCCACCATTCCGCATGGTCTCAATTAATGCCGCAGGTTTACGCAAGACATAAAAAATCACGGGCGGTGTGACAAGATAGGCAAGTAACAATAAATATTTTCCAACAGTATCCAGAGAAAAGCTTGCATCACCGGTTCGGTTTAACAGATTGAATAAGTAATTATCCCAGCAATGTTGATAATTCCAGTAAAGGTTAAGTCCAATGAAAGGCAGGGTTCCCAGGATGACAAATAAAATACCAAGGTATGGCTTGATGCCACGCCTGACAAACAGGATGACATACATTAGATAGGCAATACCCAGCATACCGGCAAAGAATTTTGAGAAGAACGCCAGGCCCAGTAATACACCAGAGAGCAAATACCAGCGATAACGATCATGATGCTGGGCTTTATAAAAACTGACTCCCGATAAAAATGCGAAAAAAATTAGTGGTGTGTCAGTTGTAATCAGCGGAGCAAGCAAATTCACCGGTGCCAGCCAGTACAGGCCAGCCGCAATCACCGCATTGGTCTTACCACGTGGATAGACGATACGATAGATCATCCAGCCGATCAGGGTCGTGGCCAGGATGGTTGGCAATCGCA
>JASFLL010000113.1:0-5553 GCA_050118115.1 Thioalkalispiraceae bacterium | reverse complement strand
GCAGGAATTTGTTCTTTTCATCATGGGCGGAGTATTTGTGATCGAGACAGTTTCAGTCATCTTGCAGGTAGCGTCATTCAAGTTAACCGGGAAACGGATTTTTAAAATGGCTCCATTACATCATCACTTTGAATTAAAAGGCTGGCCTGAGCCACGTGTTATTGTTCGGTTCTGGATCATTACGGTTATTCTGGTTTTGGTAGGGCTTGCAACGCTGAAGGTTCGTTGAGAGAGGCAGACTGTGCTACTAATGCGAAAAGAAGAAAAACAGCTAATTTGTGCAGACATGTTTTCCGGGCAACGTGTGCTGATCATTGGCCTCGGCAAGACAGGTTTGTCCTGTGCGAAATTCCTGACCGACAGAAATGTCGACTTTGCTGTTATGGATAGCCGTGTACAACCGCCTGGAATATATGAGATGAAAAGCGATTATCCGGATGTGAACCTGTATATGGGTGGTCTTGATCAAAATCTGATTAACGATTTTGATGTCCTGATTGTCAGCCCTGGTGTAGCACTAAAGGAAAGCGCGTTACGTTTTGCTGCTATGTCAGGCAAGTCAATCATAGGCGATGTGGAAATACTTGCGCAATGTACAGACAAGCCGATTATCGCAATTACTGGTTCAAATGGAAAAAGTACAGTAACAACCCTGGTGGGTGAAATGGCTAAGCATGCCAGGAAGAATGCAGTAGTTGCCGGAAATATTGGTGTTCCTGTTCTCAATAATATCGATCAAGATGAAAAGGTCGATTTATACATTCTTGAATTATCCAGTTTTCAGCTGGAAACAACTCAAAGTCTGAATACTGTCGCCAGTACCATATTGAATATCAGTGAAGACCATATGGATCGATATCCTTCTTTATCTGAGTATGCGCAGGCCAAACGTAAAATACTGTCAGGTAAAGGTACAGTAATAGTTAACCTGGATGATGAATATCTGATGTCATTAATTAAAGATGATATTCATTCCAGAAAAGTAATTGGTTTTACACTACTGGAACCTGCATCTGATGATCAATTTGGACTGAAGAATCTGGAGGGTACAACCTGGTTGGCCAGAGGAAATAAAGTACTCCTTCCAGTTAATAATCTAAAAATCAAAGGGAAGCACAATATAGCAAATGTACTTGCAGCACTCGCTTTAGGCACGGCTTTGGATTTACCAATCCCGGTCATGCTTGAAACCATACAGCAATTTACCGGTTTGCCTCATCGCACACAATGGATTATAGAGTCTGATGGGGTGCAATGGATCAACGACTCCAAGGCAACAAATGTTGGTGCAGCCATGGCCGCGATAAACGGTATGGAGAGTAATAACCTGATAATCATCCTGGGAGGCCAGGGTAAAGATCAGGATTTCACAGATCTTGGTGAGGTTGTCCAACGAAAGGCAAAATTAGTGATCCTGATGGGTGAAGATGCTGACTTGATTGCTGAGTCAATTAGCCCGGGAGTGAAAATCCGAGAAGTCTCAAGTCTTCGAGAGGCCGTTGATGTAGCACATGATAACGCAACAAGTGGTGATATTGTTCTGTTATCACCTGCCTGTGCCAGCTTTGATATGTTTGACGGATACGAGCAACGCGGTAATGAATTTATGCGTCTGGTGAAAGAGGTGGTTTCATGAGTACGCCATTGACCTCGTATATGCATGCTGCGTTTAACCAAAAGGTCCAAAAACAAAAGATTATCTGGTCCTCAGATTATTGGCTGCTTGGCATTGTGCTTTCACTGTTAATCCTGGGGTTGATCATGGTCGGTTCAGCTTCCGTATCAATTGCCGAGAAAAACATTGGAGAACCGTTCTATTATTTGTGGCGGCAAATGATGTTCTGTGGTGTTGGTTTATTCGCAGCATTTGTTTTTGTCAGAATCCCGATGCGTATTTGGCGCGAATTGGGGCCTGCACTGGTAATTGTGAGTTTGTTAATGCTGCTGCTCGTATTTGTTCCTGGGTTAGGGAAGACAGTTAACGGTAGTACACGCTGGATCGCAATTGGTAGTTTCAACTTACAGGCTTCAGAATTTGTAAAACTATTTATGATTATTTATCTGGCTGGTTATCTGGTACGCCATTCTGATGCGGTTCGGACTACCGCGGGCGGATTCTGGCGACCACTTGGTCTGTTAACTGTCATCATGGTGTTGTTTCTGCTGGAACCTGATTTTGGTGCGGCTGCGGTCCTGATAAGCACAGCTGTCGCTATGATGTGGCTAGCAGGCGTTCGTATTAGCCAGTTTCTAATACTTATCGCCTCAGTATCGGGCGTCCTGTCATTATTGGTTTATACCTCGGCTTATCGAATGCAGCGACTGACTGGATTTCTGGATCCCTGGGATGATCCTTTTAAAAGTGGTTTTCAACTTACCCAGGCGTTGATTGCATTTGGAAGAGGTGAATGGTTCGGTGTAGGTCTTGGTTCCAGCGTTCAGAAACTTTTTTACCTGCCAGAGGCGCATACAGACTTCCTCTTTGCAGTACTTGCTGAAGAGCTGGGATTATTTGGCGTTATTACTGTAATCGCATTATTCACTGCTCTGGTCTATCGGATCTTACTTATTGGCCGTCGGGCCGAAACACGTGAACGACCATTTGAAGGTTATATTGCATATGGAATTGGAATCTGGATCGGTTTACAGGCATTTATCAATATTGGTGTAAACATGGGTGTTCTACCTACCAAAGGACTGACTCTTCCGTTCATGAGTTATGGTGGCAGCAGTATTGTTGTAATGTGTATCGCTATTGCATTGATAGTGCGTATTGATTATGAAACACGTAAAGATGATCGTCTTGTTCAACGAGGTAAGCAAAAGTTATGAAGCAGCAGGATAAAGTTGCTCTGATTATGGCTGGTGGTACTGGTGGGCATGTTTTCCCGGCTCTGGCCGTTGCAGAAGCTTTGCGTGAAAAAGGCGTAAAGGTCCATTGGCTTGGAACATCGAATGGTATTGAGTCTCGCGTTGTACCTGCGGCAGGTTTTGCTATCTCTTATATCAAGATCAAAGGATTGCGTGGTAATGGCATCTTAAGATGGATTATGGCTCCTTTCAAGATTGTAGTTGCCACTATACATGCGATCAAAATTTTTCTGAATACGAAACCAAACGTTGTACTTGGCATGGGAGGATTTGTTACCTGGCCTGGTGGTATTGCCTCCAGGCTTTTGGCAAAACCTCTGGTTATCCATGAGCAAAATGCAATCCCTGGTTTGACAAATCGATTATTGGCAAAGATTGCAACACGAGTTCTTCAGGCATTTCCCAATGCCTTTCAATCAAGTACAAAGATTTACCATACTGGTAATCCGGTACGAAGCTCAATCCTGAAAATTGAGAAACCGGATCAGCGTTACAAAAATCGTGAATCCGCGATTCGTATTCTGGTGGTAGGCGGTAGCCTGGGTGCCCAGGCACTGAATGAAATTATTCCGGATGCAATTGCCATGCTAGAGCCACAACACAAAATTGAAATATGGCATCAGGCTGGCAGGCAAAAGCAGGAAAATACTGTCGAAAGATATCGAACCAAAAATATTGAAGCAAGGGTCGTTGAGTTCATTAATAACATGGAAGAAGCATATGAATGGGCAGACCTGATTATCTGTCGTGCGGGTGCGATGACCATTGCCGAGATATCGAATGTTGGTATCGCTTCACTATTAGTGCCATATCCCTTTGCGGTGGATGATCATCAGACTGCTAATGCAAGATACCTGAGTGAAGCAGATGCAGCCCTCCTGATTCAACAAAAGGATTTAACGCCCAAACGATTAGCTGTCGAATTGCAAAAACTTTTGGAACATGGACGCGAACATTTACTGGCAATGGCTAATCGCGCTCTTAAACTGGGTCGACCTGATGCAACTGACCTGGTCGTCAAACATTGTATGGAGGTGTCATTATGATCCTTCATGCGCGACGTAGCACTGATGTCAAAACCGGACGTGGCGAACCAGGAATGCGGCGTATTACACGAATACATTTTGTTGGTATCGGCGGTGCTGGTATGAGCGGTATCGCGGAAGTGTTGCTTAACCTGGGTTACCAGGTGAGTGGTTCTGATATACAGGAAAATGCCGTTACACAACGCCTGACAAAAATGGGTGCCAGCGTTGCAATAGGACATAACGAAAAGAATATCGAGGGTTGTGATGTCGTTGTAGTATCCAGTGCAGTAAAACAGGATAACCCTGAAGTTATTGCAGCTCATGATAAACGTATTCCGGTTGTACCACGTGCAGAGATGTTAGCTGAATTGATGCGTTTCCGATATGGTATTGCTGTAGCAGGTACACATGGCAAGACAACAACTACCAGTTTCATCGCAAGTGTTCTCGGAGAAGCCGGCCTTGATCCCACATTTGTGATCGGTGGAAAACTTAATAGCGCCGATACCAATGCGAGATTGGGAACAGGCAGATATCTTGTTGCTGAAGCTGATGAAAGTGATGCTTCCTTCATGCATCTGCAACCCATGTTAGCTGTGGTGACAAATATTGATGCAGACCACATGGAAACCTATGGCGGTGATTTTGGAGTTTTGAAAAATACTTTTGTGGAGTTTCTGCACCACCTTCCATTTTATGGTCTTGCTGTGTTGTGTATCGATGATCCGGTTATTCGAGAAGTAATTCCAAACATAACTCGTCCGATCATCACTTATGGCATTAGTAAAGATGCTGATGTACGTGTTTCTGATATCAGTAGTGATGGTTTTCATACGTATTTCAAAGTATCACTGCCGGAGCGTGACGACAAGCTGGCCTTGTCCCTGAACATGCCGGGACATCACAACATATTAAATGCACTGGCAGCTGTAGCTGTAGCTCATGAAATTGGTATCGAAGATAAAGCCATTATTAATGCCTTCGCACAATTCCAGGGTATCGGTCGTCGTTTTCAAAAATATGGTGATATTCGCATCCCCGGTGGCACAGTCATGCATATCGACGATTACGGCCACCACCCGAGAGAAGTGGCTGCTGTGCTTCAGGCGGTACGAAGCGGCTGGCCGGAACGCAGACTCGTATTGGTATTCCAGCCTCATCGTTATACGAGAACGCGAGATTTGTTTGAAGATTTTTGTATCGTTTTGTCTGAAGTGGATAGCCTGGTACTACTGGATGTCTATCCGGCAGGCGAATCTCCTATCGCTGGTGCAGACGGACGGGCTCTGGCACGGGCCATTCGTACCAGGGGTAAGGTTGATCCAGTTTTTGTTGAGACGATTGAGCAATTACCGGAGGCATTAGCCGGTGTATTAAAAAATGGTGACATCCTGTTAACGCAAGGTGCAGGTAATGTAGGTGCGATTGCTGGCAGGATAAAGCAATTACTGGAGGAACAGCTCAATGGATAATCAACTAAGACACTATCACCTGGGTTGTGGTGAGCGTTTACAAACCAGATATCCGGCACCGGCTCTCAAAAAGATCAGAGAAACAAACGAAATAAACAGGCTTAAAGTACAGAAGCATACATTAAAGGATAAGCGGAGAGTATAGATTTACATGGATAGAAACCGCATGACAATTGTGAACA
>JASFLL010000112.1:0-5591 GCA_050118115.1 Thioalkalispiraceae bacterium | reverse complement strand
GACCCAGTCCCACCCTGTTCCGAAGTAACCACTTAATTGATCAAAGTTACTCTCAATTTCAGCCATACTTTTACCCAGTCCCGTTTGTATTCCAACTACATCCAGGGGCGTGGCTTGCGTTAAAACATCATAGGGTATGTTTGCTGGCAGCTCTCCGAAAAAGTTGTAACGCAGGTTATCAATAAAGCCCATGCTAAAACCCTGGTCACTTTGTGCTGGTAACCAGGCTGTCATTTGTTTGGGGAATGCAATCAGCAATACAACATAACCTGCCATAGCTGGATTAAACGGGTTATAGCCCAATCCGCCATACAGGTGTTTTGCGAATATAATGGCAAACGAGGTCGCTAATACCGGGATCCACCACGGAACGATGGGGGGTAATGCGAAAGCGATCAGTATAGCAGTCACCAGCGCACTGCCATCCGTCAGGTAAGTTAAAATGTCACGATTACGTAAATGCAACATGGCCGCTTCACATAAGAAGGCAGTAAAGATACAGAGTGCGGCATTAATCAAGATGCCCCAGCCGAAGAAATGTATATAAGCAATTAAGGCTGGTAACAACGCGCTTACGACCAGTAACATTACCCTGGTTACACTATTGTTAAAAAGAGTGTGTGGTGATGTATTTATCTGGCTCACTCGCTAGTTTCCTTCACTGTTTTTTTCATTACCAGTCGTCTGTGCCGCTTTTTTTGCTTCTACTCTGGCCAGGGCGGCAGCGATCGCGTCCTGTTTATCATCACTCTGTTGTGATTTTTTGAGTAGCTCCTTTTTCTTACGCCTGCGCTCTTCATCTTCCTGTTTCTTACGTTCAGCGCGATACAGGTTGAACTCATGTCGTTGTCGAGCAATGTCTGATTTTTTCTTTTCTCGTTCCTGGGCGCTGATCTCGGTTTTGGCAAAGCGATAATAATGCACCAGGGGAATATGGCTGGGACAAACATAGGTGCAGCAGCCGCACTCGATGCAATCAAAGAGGTTATATTGCTGTGTTTTTTCGAAGTCTTTCGCATGGGCATGCCAGTATAGCTGCTGAGGTAGAAGGTTTGCAGGACATACCCGTGCACACTCACCACAACGAATACAGGGCATGAGCTTCGATTCACGCGGCAGTTCTTCTTCGCTGATAGTAAGCAGACAGTTTGTGGTTTTTAATACGGGTGATTCCAGTTCCAGTATTTCAAAACCCATCATGGGACCTCCCATCACCAGGCGTTCCATTTTATGAGTCTGTAGTTCTGCCTGACGCAGGAGCGTATGCATAGATGTACCCAGACGTACTTCATAGTTACTGGGTCGATCCACGGCACTGCCGGTCACAGTGACAATACGGGAGATCAAAGGCTTGCCATATAAGACAGCATGACCCACGGCCGCTGCGGTAGCAACATTATGTACGACGATACCATTGTGGACGGGCAACTGGTTGGAAGCCAGTTCAATACCCGTCAGCGTTTTGATTAATTGTTTCTCACTGCCAGCGGGATAACGAGTAGGGATCGTGATGATCTCAATGATGGTTTTCTCCTGCAAGGTGAGTGCATCCTGCATGGCCTTGATAGCATCAGGTTTGTTGTCCTCAATACCAACCAGACAAATTTTTGCCTGCAGGGCATGACGCATTATTAACAGGCCATCAATAATTTCGCGAGGACGTTCTTTCATCAAGGCGGCATCACAACTGATATAGGGTTCGCATTCGGCTCCATTCAGGATGAGTGTATCGATACTGCCGGATGCTCCAGGATTAAGTTTGATAAAAGAAGGAAAACCTGCGCCACCTAATCCGACAATACCGCTGTCGCGGATGATGTTTCGCAGGCCGGATGGATCCAGGCGCTTGTAGTCATCAGCATGGGACATTGTTTCAGTCCATGCATCTTTACCATCAGTTTCAATAACGATACAGGTGTCCTGGATTCCTGAGGGGTGAGCGATGGGGCGATGTTCAATCGCGGTGACCGTTCCAGAACTTCCAGCATGCACCGGTGCACTTACAAATCCCTCAGCCTGGGCGATCATCTGTCCGGTCAATACGTAGTCGCCCACCTCGACGATTGGATAGGCAGCCTCTCCGATATGCTGGTGCAAGGGATGGACAAGATATTCAGGGATGTCTACGGTGAGAATGGGCTCGCGGAGTGATTCGGCTTTGTGTCCCTCCAGTTTCAGGCCGCCATGAAATGAATGGAGTTTACGCACGGCCGGTTTCCCCTGTCTCATTTTCCTCTGGGAATGGCCACTTCCAGGTCTCCAGCGTTTCTTCAACCGGTACGACATGAATACAATCAACCGGGCAGGGTGGAATACAGAGATCGCAGCCAGTGCATTCGTCTCTAATTACAGTATGCATTTGTTTGGCAGCACCGAGAATGGCATCGACCGGGCATGCCTGGATGCAGAGGGTACAGCCAATACAGGCCTGTTCATCGATGACCACCACGGTTTTGGTTTCTTTTTCTACGCCGTGTTCTTCGCTAAGCGGCTTCGGTTCACGATCAAGTAAATCGGCAAGCGCCATGATGACCTGTTCACCCCCTGGTGGACACTGGTTGATGTCGGCCTCACCTTTTGCGATAGCTTCGGCGTAAGGACGACAGCCTGCATAACTGCACTGACCACACTGTGTCTGCGGCAGGATAGCATCGATCTGATCGACAATTGGATCGCCCTCGACTTTGAATCGGATTGATGCGAAACCGAGTAACAAACCAAACGCAACTGCCAGGCCAGCGAGTACCAGAATTGCTTCTAACATAGTTATCCCTGTACCAATCCCGAAAAGCCCATAAAGGCCATCGACATCAGGCCAGCTGTGATCAAGGCAATCGCGGGACCTTTAAACGGGGCTGGAACGTCAGAGACATTGATACGTTCACGCATAGCGGCAAACAAGATTAACACTAGTGAGAATCCTATCGATGCGCCAAACCCATACAGGAAAGACTCGATAAAGGTGTTTTCCTTCTGAATGTTCAGGAGTGCAACACCCAGAACAGCACAGTTCGTGGTAATTAGCGGCAGGAAAATACCCAGCACCTGATACAAAAGGGGGCTGACCTTATGGACGATCATCTCGGTCAGTTGCACGACACCGGCAATGACCAGGATAAAGGAAATAATATCCAGATATTCGAGACCGAATGGCACCAACAGGTAGGTGTTGACCAGATAACTTAGTACCGAAGACAGGGTAAGCACAAAGGTCGTGGCCAGGGCCATGCCGGTTGCCGTCTCCAGTTTGCGTGATACCCCCATGAAGGGGCACAGGCCGAGGAACTTCACCAGCACGAAATTATTCACCAGGATAGTGCTGACCAGGATGAGGGCGTATTCTTTCATATATATAGGGTAAGTGGCTTCTTCTGTGGTTACAACGGGTAATTTATGTGTACATTCAAGCTGGAAGCAGATAAACCATTGTTACTCATAATTGAAAACCATTTGATGCTTATTGGAGTACTCAGGCAAATTTTGTGATTCGCCATCGGTAGCTCATCACAAAAGCTCAGCTTCCTGGACTACATGTTCCAGACGCAGTCTACCTCGTACATCCATGTACTCGTGCCTCGCCCCGTCTGGGTTTCTCTTGCGTTTCTCCAAACGCGTCTCATTTCAACTAATCGATGAAAATGATTTATCAGCTTCAGCATCAAAACCACATTCAGAAATATTTGATTATTTGACTTTCATTCCAGGTTTTGCACCTTCATCGGGATGCAAAATCCACAAATCCTTGCCGCCCGGACCGGCAGCCAGCACCATGCCTTCGGATATGCCAAAGCGCATCTTTCGTGGTTTTAAGTTGGCGACCATGACAGTGAGTTTGCCTTCCAGGTCTTCCGGCTGGTAGGCGCTCTTGATTCCGGCAAAGACGTTCTTGGTTTGATCACCGATGTCCAAGGTTAACTGCAGTAACTTGTCTGCACCCTCAACGTGTTCGGCTTTCACAATTTTCGCAATGCGCAGATCCACCTTGGCGAAGTCATCAAATTCGATCTCAGGAGCAATACTATCGGAGGGTGATTGCTCTGACTTGGGTGGCTGGCCTTTATGCTTGGTGGTTTCTGCGAGCGTTTCCTTTGATTCCTCTACCATGGTGTCGACCTTTTCTTTTTCGATGCGTGTCATCAGTGGTTTAAATTTGTTAATTGTGTGATCCAGCAAAGGTTGCTTGATACTGTTCCATTGCATGGCTTCAATGTTCAGGAATTTTTCTGATTCTGCGGCCAGTGCTGGAATAACCGGTTTCAGATAACAAACCAGTACCCTGAAAAGATTTAAGCCTACGCTGCAGACATTCTGTACATGTTGTTCCTTGCCTTCTTCCTTGATGATGACCCAGGGTTTTTCGCTATCGATATACTGGTTGGCCTGATCGGCCAGGGCCATGATTTTACGGATGGCATGCGAGAATTCCCGTTGTTCAAATAATTGAGCGATCTCCTGACCTGCCGTGACGAACTCTTGATACAGGTCTGTTTCAGTGCAAGTAGGTGCTAACTTGCCCTCAAACTTTTTCTTGATAAACCCGGCACAACGGCTGGCAATATTAACCACTTTACCAACTAAATCGGAATTGACCCGGGCAATAAAATCATCGAGGTTTAGGTCGATATCTTCGATACCGTCACTCAATTTCGCGGCAAAGTAATAACGCAGATATTCCGGATTAAGATGATCCAGGTAGGTCCGCGCCTTGATAAAGGTTCCCCGTGATTTGGACATTTTGGTGCCATCAACGGTCAGGAAGCCGTGGCAGAAGACGGCACTTGGGGTCCGGTAATTTGCGCCATGCAACATGGCCGGCCAGAACAAAGTATGGAAGTAGGCAATATCTTTACCAATGAAATGGTAAACCTCTTTGTCGCTGTCTGGCTTCCAGTAGTCATCGAAGTTGAGATCATCGCGCTGATCACACAGGTGTTTAAAACTGGCCATGTAACCGATCGGGGCATCCAGCCAGACATAAAAGTATTTGCCTGGCGCATCCGGGATCTCAAACCCGAAATAAGGTGCATCCCGTGAAATATCCCAGTCCTGTAATCCCGCATCGAACCATTCATTGAGCTTGTTGGCAATCCCGGATTGAATCCTGCCGCTACCCGTCCATTCCCGCAGCATGTTTTCAAAATCACCGAGCTTGAAGAAGAAGTGTTCGGTCTCTTTCAGGATCGGTTTGGCGCCGGATACCGTCGAGTAGGGATTTTTTAAATCCGTCGGAGAATAGGTGGCACTACAGACTTCACAGTTGTCGCCATATTGATCGGCGGCACCGCAACGGGGACATTCGCCCTTGATGAAGCGGTCCGGCAGGAACATCTTTTTTTCGGGGTCGTAGTACTGCTGGATGGTTTTACTGTGCACATGGCCAGCATCCCGGTTGCGCTTATAGATGGTCTCCGCCAGCACCCGGTTTTCTTCCGAATGGGTCGAGTGAAAATTGTCAAAATCAATATCGAATGCCGCAAAATCAGCCCGGTGTTCCTTGTCAGTATTAGCAATCAGCTGTTCCGGCGTGATCCCCAGTTTTTGCGCATTGAGCATGATCGGGGTGCCATGGGCATCGTCAGCGCAGACATAGG
>JASFLL010000111.1:0-5597 GCA_050118115.1 Thioalkalispiraceae bacterium | reverse complement strand
TCATCCAGGATATAGTTAAGGCCCAGGTCAAACACTAAGCGATATTGATCGGGGTGCAACAAGGCTTTCATACTGTTGATGATGGCATCGATGTATTCTTCTTTATCACCTTCGGGGGCATCGGCAGGTAAGTCCTTACTTACCTCGGACCAGGCATGATACATCCTGTCACTGTTTTCGCGATGCAGGGTGGCGGCGATATCGAGGACATAGTCACCCTTGTAGCCGTTAGCAGGAAACGGAAATTCTTCACCACAGAGTTCCAGATATCGCAACCAGACGCTGGCAGCAAGAATATTCATCTGCCGACCGGCATCATTGACGTAGTACTCACAATGAACCTGGTAACCAATTGCCTTCAACAGATTAGCCACGGCGGCACCGTAAGCGGCACCGCGACCATGACCAACGTGTAATGGTCCGGTTGGGTTGGCAGACACAAACTCAATCTGGATCTTTTTGTTGTTACCAATATCGCAGCGGCCGTATTGCTCGCCGCTATTCAAGACTTCCGGGATAACTGAAAACTGGGCATCAGCCTTGAGGTAGAAATTGATAAACCCCGGTCCGGCAATCTCAACCTTTTCAATCACATCGCTGACCGGCAGGTTAGCGACCAGCGATTCGGCAATTTCGCGTGGTTTTTTCTGGGCCGGTTTGGCCAGGGTCATCGCCAGATTGGTGGCAAAGTCTCCATGGGATTTATCTCGTGCCCGATCAACCTGGATGTTTGGGGCCAGATCACCCGGGATCGTGCCCGCCTGTTGGCATGCAACAAAAGACTGGAGCAGGACGTCCGCGATAATTTCTTTCATATATGACTAATAGGTGAACTGTCGATCAATAAAGGGGCGATATTATCAGGGGTGGGTGGGGTTTCCACAAGGTTTATTAGTAGGTATCAATGGGATCTACGTCAATTGACCAGCGAACCTTGTTCTTCCTGATCTTTTCGATCAGCACTAAACCTTTTGCCAGGAATTGTTGCAGGGCAAACCGGCTTACCGAATTAATGATCAGTTGTGCGCGGAAACGTCCGGCGCGTTTTTCCATGGGGGCGGGCAAAGGACCGAACAATTGAATCTGTTCACTGGCTAGCGGCTTCAAATGCTCATAGACTTCGCTGAGGAAGTCGAGTGGCATCTGTCGGCCTACCGCTTCCGCTCGTATCAACGCCATGGCGGTGAAAGGGGGCAGCTGAGTTGATTCTCTTTCCGCCAGTAAGGTCTGGGCAAATTCAGCATAACCAGAGTGTATCAGGGTCAGCAATTGTGGATGATCCGGGTGGTGCGTCTGGATATAGACTTCGCCGGGCCGTTCAGCACGACCGGCGCGTCCCGCAACTTGCAGGATGAGTTGGGCCATCCGCTCCGGGGCACGGAACTCAGGACTGTGCAGGCCCTGATCCGCGTCGACGATGCCGACCATGGTGACATTGGGAAAGTGATGTCCCTTGGCCAGCATCTGGGTACCTATCAATATCTGGCGGTGACCATCTTTAACCCTGGCCAGCAAGGCTTCAAGGCTGCCCTTGCGACGGGTGGTATCTCGATCAATACGTATAATGTCGATCCCGGGAAAGCGTTGTTTGAGGGCAGATTCGATACGCTCTGTCCCAGCCCCAAGATTGAGTAAGTTCTTACCCTGACAAGCTGGGCAACTTTTTTCAGCCGCCCTTTCTGCACCACAGTGGTGACAACGCAAGCGTTGATCCAGCTGGTGATAAGTCATATGACTATCACAGCGCTGACAATTGGCAATCCAGCCACAGTCATGACACATGAGTGTTGGCGAGAAGCCGCGGCGGTTTAAAAATAATAGTACCTGCTGATCTTTATCCAGGTAGTCGCTCATAACTTGCAACAATCGATCAGAAAGCCCTTCTTCGATGGGCTGGCTGCGCATATCGAGTAAATGTAATTGCGGTTGCACCGCACCACCGGCACGCTGTTCCAGGGTTAGCAGCCTGTAACGCCCACGCTTCACATTGGCCAGACTTTCCAATGAAGGTGTCGCTGAGCCTAGTACGATCGGGATGTTGTTATGGTGGGCGCGCCATATGGCCAGATCACGTGCAGAGTAACGAAAGCCATCCTGCTGTTTGAACGAGGCATCGTGTTCTTCATCGATGATAATCAGGCCAGGTTTTTTGAGTGGAGTGAATATGGCAGACCTCGTGCCGAGGATGACGTCGATCTCTCCATCTTTCGCGGCGAGCCAGGTAAGCATACGTTCACTATCGGTTAATCCGGAGTGCAGGACGCCAAGCTGACAGTCCAGACGTTTTTCGAAACGCCCGATCATCTGCGGTGTCAGACCGATTTCCGGGATCAGTACCAGGGCCTGTTCGCCGCGATTAACGCAGGCCTGAATGCACTGCAGGTACACTTCGGTTTTGCCTGAACCGGTGACACCCTGTAATAAAAATGCCGCGTAGTGATCAAGTTGCCCGGTTATTTCTTCAACAGCACAGCGCTGTTCGTCATGGAGCTCGGGGCCAGACTGGACATCCCTGTTGCTGTTCCGCTGGTAGCCGGTTTCTTCATGACGCACGATGAGTTGTTTTTCCTCCAGTCTTTTCAGCGCATCATTGCTGCCAGGGTAAGTTTCTCGCAGTATCTGATCTTCGGTTTTTTCAACGCCGCGGCTTATCTGATCGCGTAAGAATTCCACGATGGCATGCTGGCGTGGGGCACGTTTGAGTTCTGCCAGGTCAATTTGCTTACCGAGCGGAGTTAATGACCAGAAGTAGCGAGGCGAATATTCAGCTGGTTTACCCTGGCGTAGCTGGGCCGGCATGGCTGTGGCCAGTACTTCACCCAGAGGATGTTGATAATACTGCGCCGACCAGTTCAACATTGCCCATAGTTCCCTGGTCCATAAGTTTTGTTCATCCAGAATCAGGTCAACGGCCTTGAGCTGTTTGGGCAGCGGCTGACTGGTTGGCCCCATGGCAGCAATAACGCCAATCAGATGTCTTCGGCCAAATGTGATTTTGACACGAGCTCCTATCTGCTGCTCAGTAATGGGTGTGTCTGTAAAATAAGTAAACAGTTGTCGCAATGGGGTAGGGACCGCTATGTGCAGGAACGTCTTTGGCATGGGCTGAGGATATCAAATGGAAGCAGTTGTCGGTGCGATCTATTTTTTTATTGACCGAACATGATGTTAAAACGATGACTTGTTGAGCAAATACTGCCAGCAATGAGGTTTCACGCTTAAGTGCCTTTCTAGGGAATTTGGGCTAAGTGCTTGTCGCTAAATGAGAATGTTTGTTATCCACAAAATCTGTGGATAACTTTGTGGATGAATTGTTGTAATCCGCGTCCATCCAGCGTCAATATTACATATTTATTAAAATGTCTAAAAAATAAACTTGCAAATAATTTTATTTAAAACAGTTAGTTATACTATTTTTAATGATCAAACTTAACATGGCTCAGCTTTTTACGTGGCCTAATCAGGCCGTAGAATTTTGCTGTGTATAAATCAGAAAATCCTGATACTCGGCTTCGAAAATTTTTGAATTTGTCAACGCTTTTTTTTGTGTGGAAAAGAGAACATCAATTGCAGGAATTCTCTTGGCTTGGGGCTATTTACTGAGGCCCGGTGCCGGGAGATTATCGATACTGCGGGCATTTTTTTTCTGGCGATAGTCTGTTAATTGCTCTTCGCCTTTCTTGATCGCCCATTTGGGCAATAAATCGCGTTGTGATTTTAACTGCATGAGCGGAACACCAAAGCCACAGGACGTTTGTACCCTGCTAACGGCCAGCTTGAAAATCTGGCGAACACCGGGGATAGATTCGTTGAATAATCTTCGGTAACCAGGCCATCTGTCCTCACCCGGCAGAATGACGGAACCTGTTCCAAATAGACGCAGAATCCTGGGCTCTCCCTCGAAGGCACAGAACATAACCGTGAGGCGTCCATTCTGCTGCAGGTGGGCGGCTGTTTCGTTGCCACTTCCGGTTAAATCCAGAATGACCACTTCGTTGTCACCGGTAACACGAAGGCTGTCCAGCCCACGCGGAGAAAGGTTGATATGTCCATCGGCTGCAAGAGGTGCTGAAGCCAGGAAATACATGGGTTGCCGTTCAATCCAGTGTTTTAGTTCGGGAGAAATCTGGGGATGTACTTTGGCCATTTGTTTATTAAAACACAGACCAGTTAATTTTTGTTGTTCATTTTTATTCAAGTTTATACAGTGTTAGGTTAAACCTTCAGGGCTGAAATTATTCGGAGTGATTATGAATAGCCAGGACATTGCTGACGCTATATCTGAGGCGACAGGGACACCATTTGTTCTCGAAAACCAGAGTCATGTTGGTGGTGGCGACATAAACACGGCCATGAAAATCAGTGGCTCGGGAAGAGACTATTTTCTAAAGCTGAATAGCGCCCACCTGCTTGATATGTTTGAGGCAGAAGCTGCCGGGCTGCATGACCTGGCAGAAGCCGAGGCGGTGCGGGTTCCTGCGCCTGTTTGTACGGGAATAAGCAACAGCCAGGCCTTCATTGTGATTGAACACCTGGATATCAGTGGTCGTGGCTCCATGTCGACCTTTGGAGAACAGCTGGCACAACTGCATCGTCATAGTAGTGAAAAATCTGGATCTGGTCAGTCAGCTAAGGGCCCGTTCGGCTGGCATCGCAATAACACGATTGGTTCTACCCCGCAGATAAACGACTGGCAGGATGACTGGGCTACCTTCTGGTCTGAGCAACGCCTGGGCTATCAGCTGGAACTGGCTGCGAGGCGCGGAATTGGGAACAGCGCAATCAGCAAGGGGGAAAAATTACGGGAGAAATTGAACGATTTTTTCAGCAGCTACCACCCGGCACCATCATTGCTGCACGGTGATCTCTGGTCGGGAAATTATGGTTTTGTTGCCTCGGGTGAGGCGGTAATCTTTGATCCCGCTACATATTACGGTGATCGGGAAGCAGATATTGCGATGACAGAATTATTTGGTGGTTTCGGGCAGGACTTCTACGCAGGCTACAATGCTAACTGGAAACTGGATGAGGGGTATCCATTAAGAAAGACTCTCTACAATGCGTATCACATTCTCAACCACTTCAACATGTTTGGCGGGGGCTATGGTTCCCAGGCCGAATCAATGCTGGGGCGACTTCTGGCAGAAGTGTCCTGAGCAGCAGGTTTATATCCCTGGCTGTCCTCTGTCTAGCGCTGATGCTTGTCTGCGGTCACTTCAATCGTTTTACGGACCATATAACGCATCAGGGCAATGGGTAGAACCACGAATAAAAACAGGACCAGTACCCATTTAACGGCAGTTATTCCTAACATATCCTTTTCCTTGTAATTAGCAGAAAATTGCTTTTCTCATTACTAATAATCGTTCAATTTCAGAAAAAGTTGAGGCCGGTTTTACCCGGCCTCATTTGTTCCTTCTTGCCCCCACGACAAAGGAACAGCATGGAGTGGGGGGTTAACTTAAACACTCATGCTCTGTACAGGCGAGTTCACTGCCCGCAGCCTCGGCTACACGCAGTAATGACAGATACTGGTGGGCCTCGCTACTACTCTCCATTGGACCAAATCGACCTTGTGAAGTTTCAACAAACCAGCC
>JASFLL010000110.1:0-5647 GCA_050118115.1 Thioalkalispiraceae bacterium | reverse complement strand
CAACTCAGACTGACAGCCCTCCTCAGCCTGCCTATCGAGGCCGGTTTGCTCCTTCACCCACCGGGCAGCTCCACTTTGGCTCATTGATCGCGGCCGTGGCCAGCTATTGCCAGGCCCGCACAGCCCAGGGTGAATGGCTTTTAAGGATTGAGGACATCGATACCCCGCGTGAAGTCACAGGCGCCTGTGATGACATTATTCGGACATTGGAAAACTTTGGATTCCAGTGGGATGGCGCCATCAGCTACCAGCATCAGCACAGCGAGGACTATAACGAAGCCCTGAACAAGCTCAGACAGGATGGCATGCTCTACCCCTGCGCCTGCAGTCGTCGAGAAATCGCCAAAATTAATAAACTGGGAATATACCCGGGCACCTGCCGGGATGGCTTGCCCGAGGGACGACATGCACGCAGCTGGCGGATTCGTACCGAACCGAGCCTGCTCAGTTTCACTGATGCCATACAGGGAAATCAGCAGTTTGATATTCAGCAAGAGATCGGTGATTTTGTCCTAAAACGGGCTGACGGGTTATTTGCCTACCAGCTTGCCGTTGCCATTGATGACGCCCGCCAGGGCATCACTCAGGTCGTCAGGGGCTATGATTTACTGGATTCTACCCCCCGCCAGATCTATGTGCAGCAACAGTTAGGGCTGCAAAGTCCGGAATATGCCCACCACCCCATTGCGGTTGATGCACAAGGTGAAAAGCTCAGTAAACGAAAACTCTCGCCCCAGCTAAAGCAGAGTGACTTAGGTCAGCAACTTGCCCAGGCCCTGGATTTCCTGGGGCATCCTCCCCCCGCCGAATTGTCGAATGCCGGACCTGAATCCCTGTGGAACTGGGCATTTGCGAACTGGTCCCTAGCGAAAATACCCAGACATGCCACCTTACCAGCTGAGGATTTTAAGACATTGTCCGATACTTAAGTGAGAAGCATGATTTCTCGCCTGCCTGACAGGCCAGACTAACTATAATTTCTGTATGGAAAACAAAATGCCGGATGACGACAACCAGGGACGGCGCCAAAAGGAACGCCTCGACAGCGCTGAGGGCCAGCAGGAATACCTGCTGGAAAATCGCATTTCCGTCCTGGCCAAACTCAAGCAACTGGCCAAACTCAATTCTATGGTGACGGCCACGTTTGATAATGGCAACAACTCGATGAACACCAGCATTATAGAGGTCCTGAAAGACATGGATCTGGTGGCACTGGATTACGGCCCCACCGAAAGTCTGAACGCCCGTTTACTTGCCGCGGATCGGATTCTCTTCAAGGCTGACGTCGAAGGCGTGGATTGCCAGTTCAAGGCCAGCTCCATTACCAAGGCAAAATTGCATGGCGAACCCGTGTTCGCCATCCCCATACCCGAAAGCATTTTATGGGTCCAGCGCCGGGAATTTTTCCGGGTGCGGATTCCACTTGGTGTGCCGGTCTTCTGTGAAGTGAAACAGGTCGATGGCAGCTATCGAAAGTATAAAGTGCTGGATATCAGCTCGGGCGGCATATCCCTGCATGACGAATACAAGGATTTGAATCTCGAAGCAGGGATCGTACTCAGTGCCTGTACGCTCGAGCTACCGGAGCATGGCCATGGCCAGGTGAATCTCGAAGTCCGCAATATCCTCCCTTACCGGCAGGGAGACCGGGATGCCGGCAAGAAAATCGGTTGTTCGTTTGTGAACCTGGGGATGTCATTCGCGGCAACGATTCAGCGCTACATCAATGCGGTGGAAGCAGCGCGTCGTCGACTGGAAGAATAATACTCGCCAACCTGCACTTTGCGGCGTCAGCCCGAAATATCTCAGAGAGTCAGCAACAGAATCAGGAACAGTCCCAGCGTGATGATTGCATTCTCACGATTCAGGACCGGATGGGTACTCGTAAGAGTGACCATTTGTGGCACATACAACCCCGCCTCGTCACATAACTGTTGTGTTTTGCGGGCGTAGTTTCGAACCCAAACCGGCGTGCAACCATAGACGACATAGGCCATATAAGCTGCCTCGAGCGCTGTCTCGGGACCTGGCTCACCAAACCAGTCCTCATAAGCCAGCTCAAACAGCCTGAATTCTGACACATTCAATACTGACGCGATGTAAACGACCCGTTCGGCATCGTTAGCAATGCATATATTTTTCTTTGAAATCATAATGTTATCTCGAAATACTGGAAACACCTCTGTGACAATGGCATCTACCTCATGTACACAATGCAACTTCCAGACCAGAGAAACCTGAGATACATTTAGGTTATGGCTTGGCGCGAGCCATCAATTTTCAGCATAATGGGCGTCTTCATTAATACTCATGCAATTTGAGATTTGAATAATTAGAAAAATTGAAAACAGGAGTTTTCTAATGTCAGACAAAATCTACGATGTCCCCGCTGACTTTGCCAGTAAGGCCCACATTAATGCGCAAAGCTATCAGGAAATGTATCAACGATCCGTTGATGACCCGGACGGCTTCTGGGCTGAGCAGGCTGAAAAGTTTATTGACTGGTATCAGAAATGGGACACGGTCTCTGACTGGAGTTATGACAAAAAGAACCTGCATATCAAATGGTTTGAAGGTGCCAAACTGAATGTTGCCTACAACTGTATAGACCGTCACCTGGAAACCCGTGGTAACCAGGTTGCCATCATCTGGGAAGGCGATGACCCCGACAACAGTCTGAGCATCACTTATAAACAATTGCATGAACACGTCTGTAAACTCGCCAACGTTTTAAAAAGCCGCGGCGTAAAAAAAGGCGATCGGGTCTGTATCTATATGCCGATGATTCCGGAAGCCGCCTACGCCATGCTGGCCTGCACCCGAATCGGCGCCGTGCATTCGGTTGTGTTCGGTGGTTTCTCACCAGAATCTTTGAAAGATCGTATTCTCGACTCCGACTGCCGGGTCGTGATCACTGCCGACGAAGGCGTGCGCGGAGGCAAACCGGTTCCGCTTAAAGCCAATACCGATAAAGCTGTCGCCGGTTGCCCCAATGTACACACTGTTCTAACTGTTAAACGTACCGGCGGAAATATTGAGTGGAATGACAAGCATGATGTCTGGTATCACGAGTTGATGGCCGACGCCTCGGCAGATTGCGAACCCGAACAGATGGATGCCGAAGACCCGTTATTCATTCTCTACACTTCTGGCTCAACGGGTAAACCCAAAGGCGTGTTGCATTCAACCGGTGGATACCTGTTATTTGCCGCCATGACCACCAAATATACCTTTGACCTGCAGGAAGGTGACATTTACTGGTGTACCGCAGACGTTGGCTGGATCACAGGCCATACCTATTTAGTTTACGGTCCACTGGCCAACGGCAGCACAACTATCTCGTTTGAAGGTGTGCCCAACTATCCCGATGCCTCCCGTTTCTGGCAGGTATGCGATAAACATAAGGTCAGCGTTTTCTATACGGCGCCAACGGCCATTCGTGCCTTAATGCGTGAAGGTGATGGACCCGTAAAGAAAACATCACGGGCCTCCATCCGTTTATTAGGCACGGTTGGAGAACCGATCAATCCAGAAGCCTGGGAGTGGTACCACAAGGTAGTGGGCGAAGAACGCTGCCCAATCGTCGACACCTGGTGGCAAACAGAAACCGGAGGTCACTTGATCACCCCCCTGCCCGGTGCAACCAAATTAAAACCCGGTTCGGCCTCGACTCCCTTCTTTGGTGTGGTACCGGCAATAGTCAATCCGGAAACCGGCAAAGTTATCGAAGACATGGAAGCACAGGGAGCCCTGGTCATCACCCGCCCCTGGCCCAGCCAGATGCGTACCGTATATGGTGATCATGACCGGTTCTATGACACCTATTTCAGCCAGTACCCCGGCTATTACTTTACCGGTGACGGCGCCAGACGCGACAAGGATGGTTATTACTGGATTACCGGCCGCATGGATGACGTGCTCAACGTCTCCGGACATCGCATGGGTACCGCCGAAATTGAGAGCGCCCTGGTGCTACACGATGATATTGCCGAGGCGGCGGTGGTGGGTTACCCGCATGAGATCAAAGGCCAGGGCATTTATGCCTACGTCACGCCGGTTAAAGGCGTGGAACCCAGTGACAAGCTCAAGGCGGAATTGATCGAGTTATGCCGCACCGAGATCGGCCCGATCGCCAAGCCCGATGTCATCCAGTGGGCGCCCGGCTTACCCAAGACCCGCTCCGGTAAGATCATGCGCCGTATATTGAGGAAGATTGCCGAGAACGATGTCGAACATGTGGGTGACACCTCCACCCTCGCCGACCCCGGCGTGGTTGAAGAACTGCTCGAGAACCGGGCGAATAAATAAAACACGTGTGACTCCTGGCTTTATGCCAGGAGACATCAGACAAGTTAATTGAGTCGAATCAGTTCCAGATATTATCAATGATTTTCTGTAGCATATCGGACCGAACTTCCCATCTGTTTGTTTCCGTGTATCGGCGTTGTTGTAACTTCTGAGTAAAACTCACGACCTTATCTGTATTTCGATAAAGCTCACCGAGCAGATCCACCGGCGGTAATTCAGGCCGCTTTATCTGGCCTTGCCGGTCAAACTCATGAATGACGCCATCGATCCGGTAACAAAAGACCGGCCAGCGCTGCTCAGTTTGGATATAAGCATAAGCAACCTTAACCCGTCTGCCAGAAAACGCAGGTATCAATTCACTCTTGTTTAAAACCCGTTTCCATCTTGCCAGTGGAATACGTACCACCTGACCCGCGTCATCCACAGAAAAGACATAAAGCTGCATTGCCATAGCACGTTATCCTAATCATCTACCGGACTGATAATCGCATTTTTATTGATTTTCAGGACGTGAGTATAAATCTCGGTGGTTTGCACATGCGAGTGGCCCAGTAACTCCTGGACCGTACGAATATCTGAACCACGCTGAATCAAACGCGTTGCAAAACTGTGCCGGAATGTATGGCAGCTTGCCAGTTTATTAACCCCTGATTGTCGGACCGCCCGTCTTACCGCCTTTTGTAACACGCTCTCATCAATATGATGCCGACGTTCTTTGTTACTACGGGGATCGACTGAACGCTGACTGGCGGGAAAAAGATATTGCCATGCCAGCGACTTGCCTGCGGTTTGATATTTTCGTGAGATAGCATAAGGCAAGTACACATCGCCATAGCCTTCGTTCAGGTCAAACATATGCAGGTTTTTTACGTGTTCGATTTGTTGTTCTAAATACGGGACTAGTTTGTTCGGTAATACCGTCACCCTGTCCTTGCCACCTTTCCCATCACGCACAATAATCGCACGCTGTTCAAATATTACATCCTTTACCCTTAAGCGAATACATTCAGTCAGACGCAAACCACAACCATATAATAAATTCGCCATCAACCAGGTCTTGCCCTGCATCAATGATAGAATTTTTGTTGCTTCTTCATGCGTTAATACCACGGGCAATTTTCGTTTACGTTTTGCCCTGACGAAATTATTAAAATCATCGAGATCAATTTCCAGTACTTTTTTATATAAAAATGCAATTGCATTCAAAGCCTGGTTCTGGGTGCCCGGGCTAACATTTCGCTCAACAGCAAGATGAGTAAGAAATTCCATTATCTCCACACCGCCCATTTCACGCGGATGGCGAAGTTTATGAAACCGAACAAAATATTTAATCCAGTAG
>JASFLL010000109.1:0-5647 GCA_050118115.1 Thioalkalispiraceae bacterium | reverse complement strand
ACCCACACTAATAATGGGCTTTTTGAAATCAGTTTCTGCATAAATTTATCCATCTGCTATTCGATACTATATACAACTTTTCGGCATAATACCCTGTATAATTTAGAGAGCGTAAATTGAATTTAGTTTTCAAGTACCTATATTTTTTCGACATAGACAACGTTATAGAATAGTTAGCACGAATCAGGTCCAATTGCAGCAGTAGAATTTAATCGGTAAACCTCATGACTTTAGTCGCTTTCGGCATTAACCATAAAACCGCCCCGGTAGATATCCGGGAAAAGGTCGCGTTTTCGCCGGAAAAAGTCCATGAAGCACTGCAAAACCTGGTCGGACAGGAGGCTGTGCATGAAGCCGTTATCCTGTCTACCTGTAATCGAACTGAGGTCTATGTCGGGTTAGAAGAATCTGCCAATGACGCCGTCCTGCAGTGGCTCAGCGAATACCACCAGTTGCCCCTTGAGGCTATTTCCCCCTATATCTATGCCTATCTGGACAGCGATGCGGTCCAGCATATCCTGCGGGTGGCCAGTGGTCTGGATTCCATGGTTCTGGGTGAGCCTCAGATTCTTGGCCAGATCAAAGAGGCCTTCATGACGGCCAACAGCGCCGGTGCAATTGGCTCACAGCTCAACCGCCTGTTTCAGCATACCTTTGCTGTCGCCAAACAAATCAGGACCGATACCGCCATCGGGGCCAGTCCGGTGTCGGTGGCATTTGCCGCTGTCAGCCTGGCCAAGCATATTTTTTCTGATCTGAGCGAACACAAAGTGATGTTGATCGGGGCCGGTGAAACCATCGAACTGGTGGCTCGTCACCTTAAAGAAAATCAGGTTAGTCAGATTATTGTTGCCAACCGCACGGTGGAACGCGCCAACGAACTGGCTAAAACATTTGGCGCCGAAGCGATTGCCATTCCACAGATACCCGAACGGTTACCTGAAGTGGATATCGTCATCAGCTCTACTGCCAGCCCTTTACCTTTTATTGGTAAGGGTATGATGGAAAGCGTCATCAAAAAGCGCAAACACCGGCCCATGTTCATGGTGGATATTGCCGTACCGCGTGACATTGAACCCGAGGTAAATGAGCTGGATGACATCTACCTGTATACCGTCGATGACCTGCAGGAAGTTATCGAGGAAAACCGTAAGTCACGCCAGGAAGCCGCCCTTCAGGCTGAAGAAATCATCGATACCCAGGTACAACATTTCATGGGGTGGTTGCGATCGCTGGAAGCCGTCGATGCCATTCGTGCCTTTCGTGAGAAATGTCATCACACTCGCGATGAAACCATTGCCAGTGCCAAACGTCAGTTACTGGCAGGCAAAGACCCTCAACACGTCGTCGAGGAACTGGCCCGAATTCTCACCAATAAACTCATCCATGAACCCAGTGTTCAAATGAAGCATGCCGCCTACCATGGTGAACAGGAACTACTAAAAAGTGCATGTCGTTTACTGGGTGTAAATCCCGACACGCTCGATTAGCTAATAAAATTAGCTAAAGACGTCCTGACTTCGTTAAAATTTATACGATATGGTTATTTATCTTACATTAAGTTGCTCCCGCCCTTCCCTGGGCGACGCGAACTTTGCACCTCCATGTGCAAAACTCCGCTTTTTATAAATCAGGTTACGTATGAAAGAGTCTTTACGCACTAAGTTGCAGCATTTGTCTGAGCGTCTGGAAGAGATTAATTATTTGCTCTCCGACCCGGATGTGATTGCCGATCAAAATAAATTCCGTTCACTGTCACAGGAACATGCCCAGCTGGGTCCCATCGTCTCCTGTTACAACGATTACGAATCTACCGTCTCCGCCATTGAAGATGCCAAAGTCATGCTGGAAGAAGACGATCCGGAAATGCGGGAGATGGCACAGGATGAACTGAAGACAGCCGAACAACGCCAGCAGGCTCTCGATCAGGAACTGCAGCTGTTGATGCTACCCAAGGATCCCAATGATGATAAAAATATTTTCCTTGAAGTACGCGCAGGAACCGGCGGCGATGAAGCGGCGATCTTTGCCGGTGACTTATTCAGGATGTATGCACGCTACGCAGAAAAACGCGGCTGGAATATTGAGGTCATGAGTGAACACGAAGGTGAACATGGGGGCTACAAAGAAATTATCGCGCGTATCGAGGGACAGGGTGCCTATTCACGTTTGAAGTTTGAATCCGGTGGCCACCGGGTACAACGGGTACCCGAAACCGAATCACAGGGACGCGTGCACACCTCGGCCTGTACCGTGGCCATCATGCCGGAAGTGGATGACATCGATGAAATTGAAATTAACAGCAACGATTTGAAAGTGGATACCTTCCGCGCCTCCGGTGCTGGTGGTCAGCACGTTAACAAAACCGATTCCGCGATTCGTCTTACTCACATTCCTTCCGGTATAGTTGTGGAATGCCAGGACGAACGTTCCCAGCATAAGAACCGTGCGCGTGCCATGTCATTGTTGCAGGCTCGCCTGCTCACCCAGGAACAGGACAAGCAACAGGCCGAACAGGCAGAGACCCGTAAACTGCTGGTGGGTAGCGGTGATCGCTCGCAGCGGATTCGTACTTATAACTATCCACAGGGTCGGATTAGTGATCATCGTATCAACCTGACTCTCTACAAACTGGATGAGGTCATGCAAGGCAACCTGGATGAAGTGATCGAACCACTTATCTCTGAACACCAGGCAGATTTGCTGGCCAGCATGAGTGATGACTAAAACCCTGGGTGCAGTTCATCAAGAGGCGATTGAGCAGCTCAAACCCTGCTCGGACTCTGCACGACTGGATGCTGACCTGATCCTGTCTTATGCACTTGATATACCACGCACCCGTTTTATCACCCAGGCGGAAACGCCGGTAAGCGAAGTACAATATAAAAGAATTATCGACTTCATTAATAAACGTCGGACAGGCCTGCCTGTGTCATATATTACCGGCACAAAAGGCTTTTGGGATCTGGAATTGATCGTCAACGAACATACCCTGATTCCCAGACCCGAGACGGAGTTACTGATTGAATTCGCACTGACGGTGTTGCCGGCACATAAACCCATTAACGTCATCGACCTGGGAACAGGCACCGGGGCAATCGCCCTGGCCATTGCGAAATCAAGACCACTCTGGAATGTTACCGCCTGCGATAAATCAGAGCAGGCGCTTGAGATAGCGCGACAAAACTGCAAGAAGTATCAACTAAATAATGTCGATATTATCAGTAGTGACTGGTTTGCAAATATCCCGGAAGGTGCCAGCTATGACCTGATTATTTCCAATCCACCCTATGTTGCTGAACAGGATCCACATCTGCATCAGGGTGACGTCAGGTTTGAACCGATCAGCGCCTTAAGTTCCGGACCCGATGGGCTGAATGATATTCGACAAATCGTTATATCAGCGAGAAATTATCTAAGCCAGTACGGCTGGCTGATTGTGGAACATGGGTTTGACCAGGGTGAGTCGGTTAAATCACTATTTAGCGATCAAGGTTACCAGACCATTCAACAGGGCCTCGACCTGAACGGGCATACTCGCGCCACTTATGGACAGCGATAGCATGGATATGAATGATGATCAGCTCCTGAGATATAGCCGTCAGATCATGCTGCCGCAGGTCGATGCGGTGGGCCAGCAAAAATTACTGGACTCTACTGTTTTAATTATAGGCATGGGTGGACTGGGATCACCCATAGCGATGTATCTGGCCGCCGCAGGTGTCGGCCATTTGATACTGGCCGACTTTGATCAGGTCGACCTCTCTAACCTGCAACGCCAGATTATTCACTCATCAGAAGATATCGGTAAAGACAAAGTTGATTCTGCGTTTGAGACCTTGCAAAAGATTAACCCCGAGATCACGATCACCCGCTTCAAACAACAATTGACTGCGGAGAATCTTGATGACCTGGTGCCACAGGTCGACCTGGTCATCGATGGTTGTGATAACTTTGCCACCCGTTTTGCCGTTAACCGTGCCTGTGTGCAACATAGAAAGCCGCTCGTCTCGGGTGCTGCCATTCGATTTGAAGGCCAGGTCAGCGTCTTCCCCAATGATGGTGGTGGCTATCCCTGTTATCAATGTCTTTATAAAGACGAAGGTGAGGAAGATCAAACCTGTAGTGCAAATGGTGTACTCGCACCCGTGGTTGGCCTGGTGGGTTCAATTCAGGCTATCGAAGCAATCAAGGTGTTGCTGAATCTTGGCGAGACACTACAGGGCAAACTACTGCTAATCGATTGTCTGACAATGGATATTCGAACTCTAAAACTGAAAAAAGATCCTGGCTGCAAAATTTGTAACTAATTATCCGTCTTGCCACATGCACCTGTACAGCGTGTTACCACCCGTACACACGTGGCCTCCTTCAGGACATTAGCCAGTTCCGGCATATCCCCACCACCTGCATGAATCATCGGCGCACTGTTACATTGTTTTCTTGATGTGCCATAGCTAACACGAGTTAACCATTTTACATTCAGACAGGCCGGATTACCTTTGCCTAACTGGATCCCAAGGCTGTATGTGGCGCAGCGTAAACGTGTATGAGTAACTGTTCCCTTGATGTACCAGTTGCTATCCGTACTTAACCAGCCTTCAAGATCACCCTCCCGAAATGTTTTTTTCAGGCTCTGTTTCTGGTTAAATTGTGTCTCGGCAACCAGGGGTAAATCAATTTTACTTACCGCACCGGGATAGCCCGTCGCCTGCACAGCGCAGACTGAAAATACAACACTAGATAAAAAGATTATTACACTAACTTTGTTAAGCATAAGTCACCTATTTTATAATTTCGACGGCTACCCATTTATCGTCTTGCTTGCAAAATTTATACTTAGACTCTGCAATATTCTTTTTCGATTTATTGACTATTCTGACAGTTCGGCATTCACTTTTGTCAGTTATATAGGTTGATAGTGGATTAACCAGGCCAGAATTGTCTGTTTTCTCATTTTTCCAGGCGAGTTTTTCACCGTCCTTCTTCTCATTGAGGGCCTGTTGTATAGCCTCATTGAACATCTTGATATCATCTTTATTAAAATCGGCAATCGGTGCAGATTCATGCAGGAAATTGAAATTTGAAGCAGAAACAACTGAGACCATGAAAAACATTAAAAAAATACAGAGTACCCGGAACATGGCTTTCTCCTTATGGCTCATATTTCCAATATAAAATGATAGTAACTATTATAGAACTAAAAATTGCTCAATTGAACCGGCAATAGAAAATCTATAAATTCTCTTCTAATGGTAATATCGATAACACATCACTACTGATGATTTTTAACAAATCGACTTTGGGCGGTTGATCATATCGTTTTGCAGGAGTTGTTGATAAATCGCTCCAGTAAATAAAATCATCTTCTTCATATTCATCCTCTGTATGTTCGACTCCAAGTTTATAGGCGACCTTGTTAATATTCTGATCCCACCACTCCCCTACATTACTTGCTAACGCCGTATCAAATATCATGATACCCATTTCGGTGTTCAACTTTGAAGAGCGTGGATCCAGGTTAAGTGAACCTACGAACAGATCTTTTCTGTCAAATACGTAAATCTTTGAATGCAGACTTGAGCGTGAAGAACCACTTAGAAATCCGCCTCTCTCCGAAACCTGGTTGGGCTGAATCCTGGCAGAT
>JASFLL010000108.1:0-5661 GCA_050118115.1 Thioalkalispiraceae bacterium | reverse complement strand
AAATAAATAAAACTGGCTCAGGCTGGCTTGCAAATACAGCGCCTCGCGATCTAATTAACCAGTCGTTAATTAATTATATTAGTGCAAATGACAAACCAGTCTTTTCTGATTTTATGAAAAAAATACAGTCTTCGGTTCATAAAATCCTGCAACATGATTTTATGATGGTTCGGACAGATGATACCCCTGTCTATGCGCGGATGTATTGTATACAGCGTGTGGATATTGCCACCTCAGAGATGCTTTGTTATATGGCGATTCTTGATCTTACTGAGCTGAGAATAGCAGAACGAGAGGCGCAGCAGAGTGTCCGAGCTCTGGCACATAGTACGCGGCTGGCAAAATTAGGTGAGATGGCTTCAGCTCTGGCCCACGAAGTTAGTCAGCCAATAACGGCGCTCCTTAACTATGTTCACATTCTTGAGAAGAAGCTGAATACTGGTGCGGACATCGAAGAATTAAAGATGATTACAGAGAAAATTGCAGCCCAGGCCAATCGCTCTTCAGTATTATCCCATCAGATTCGAGATTATTCACGATTGCAGAAATCAGTGAAAAGCAGGCAGTCAATAACTAATATTATAAAAGAAAGCGTTGATTTGATGCATGCCAATCTGTTTGAACATAAAGTTGAGTTGAATCTTCAGATCCAGGATAAATTACCGCATGTTTCCGTGGACGCACAACAGATAATCCAGGTCTTCGTCAATATGATTAGTAATGCTATTGATTCAATCGGATTGACGAATAGATATGGGTTAATTGTTATTCGTGCCGAAATGATTGAAAAGCCAATGCGTATTAAAATAAGCATAAAGGATAATGGGGCGGGGGTTTCAGAATCTGTGAAAAAGAAATTATTTATGCCATTTACTAGTAACAAGGAAGATGGCCTTGGAATTGGATTGTCACTCAGCCGTTCCATCATTGAAGCTCATGGAGGGCAGGTCTGGCTTGATAAAGATTATAGCGATGGAGCAAATTTTTACTTTACCTTACCGGTAGGGGAGTAGAATCATGATAGAAAATATAGATCAGACAGTATTTATAGTTGATGATGATGACGCTATTCGTGATTCACTGTCGATGTTAATGCATAGTGATGATTTACAGAATAAGACTTTCAAGTCCGCTGAATCATTTTTAGAGCAATATAATCCAGACTTATCTGGTTGTCTGCTGTTAGATGTACGCATGCCTGGAATGAGTGGGCTTGATCTTCAGCGACATCTTATTGAGCAGGATTCGAGGTTACCTATAATTGTAATGAGTGGCCATGCCGACATACCGACTGCTGTTGAAATGATGAAGAATGGCGCGCTGGATTTCTATACAAAGCCTTTTGACAATATGATGCTGCTGGATAGCATTAAGATATGTCTGCAACATAACGAGCAATTGAGAAATCAGATAAACTTTGAAAATATTATTGATGAACGAATTCAAACATTGACCAAGCGAGAAAGAGAAGTGCTTGTAGGTGTGTTAGAAGGAAAAGCTAGTAAGGTGATTGCGTATGACCTGGGTATTAGTGTGAAAACAGTCGATGTTCATCGATCTCGAATCATGGAGAAAATGAAAGTACGTAGCCTGGCAGAGCTTGTTAGAACAATTCTGAACTCTAATAAGGAAAATTTATTACAGCAGCCACAACAAAACCAGGAAAGAAATTTCCTTTAATAGCGAGGCAGGTACAACAACGATTTGCTTGTCCCGATATTGAACATGAGCCATCATTATTGCGGTGTAGCGCCACAAAAAAGTCTGATAAACACCATTAATTGTAAAAATTAGTAAAATAATTTCTGCGGCATCCTTTATATACATCCGAGAAATAATAGCTACTATATTATGTGCTGACACAGTTAGTATATATTTTGCTATGCGCCTTTCCGATCCTGTTGTTGTGGCCGAAAAATGGTGCTGGATTCTATAAAGGAGAATAATAGTGAACCATAAATACCATGTTGAACGAAAAAGTATAGTTCAAATGGTAGTCATGCTTTCCTTGTTGGTATTACTTCTGTATTTGTTACCATCTAAAGATGATATGAATATTCAGCAGAAGAAAATCCAGCATGTTGCTGTTAATACTGTAGGCTTAGCCAGTAAAAATAGACTTAGAAAGCAGTAGTCATTTAATCTTCTTGATTTATGCGCCGTATATGGCGTTCAGATGTGAAATTAACAGAACCATTATATGGGACGCAGAGCTAGAAAGTTTTCACCTGCAATGCTTTTAATCCCGGGACTAGGTCCTAAAAGGGTGCAGGATATTTGTAATCAATTGCGGATAGCGACTCTTCCACAATTACTGGATGCTGCCAAGAATAATAAAATTCAATGTTTACCAGGTTTTGGCAGCAAGATAGAACAAACAATAATTTATGCAATAGAATCATATTATCAGCAATTATCATAATTGTATAAATTTCAATATTAAAGATTACTTCAGGTTAAGGTAATCTTTATACCGAACAGTGAATCGTTATTCTATTTTTACCAGATTATGTTTTTATAATGTGTCGTAATTCAACAGGAATTATTTTTCATACTGGGTTCTCGTCGGAAATCTAATTTCCTCCCAATCCCCCTAACGGCGAGGTTATCGACCCAGTCTGTAATTAACCCCCTCCGCCCTGGAGGGGATTTTTTTTAGCTTACAGGTAATGCCAATCAAACGATTGATGGTTTTTAGAGTCAACCAAAATTGGCGCGGCGGTAGGAATTTCGAAGCTTTCAACTTGGTCCACACTCATTTGAGTGAGATCCATTAACAGAGCCCGCAGGGTATTGCCGTGTGCACTGATAAGGATTTGCTCACCCCGGTGAATTCGGGGTGCAACCTGTTCATCCCAGAACGTCATGACCCGCGCACGTGTATGTGCCAGACTCTCAACACCAGGTAAACGTTGCCTGTCGACATCAGCATACATTGGCATATTAACCGGGTGAGCCGGGTCAGTGCGCAGCAGGGGTGCTGCCTGATCTTCATATCCACGGCGCCAGCGCCATACCTGGTGTACTCCTACCTTGTTTATAGCATCAGTTTTATTCATGCCCTGTAAGACACCATAATGACGTTCATTTAGACGCCAGTCGGTATAGCTTTCGATATCCGATTGCCCAATCTGCTCAAGTAAAATATCCAGAGTCGCGATAGCACGTTGCAGCCGCGAACTATAGGCGACATCAAAGTGGTAACCATTATTGTGTAGCCACTCGCCCGCAGTCACTGCCTCTGCTATACCGGCGTCGGTCAATGGGGGATCTGCCCAACCGGTGAAGCGGTTTTCCCTGTTCCATTGGCTCTGGGCATGGCGGATCAGGACCACTTGTCCACTGTCGATGCTGTTGTGGTAGGTCCTATGATTCCTATGTTTGATCAGATTTTGCGTTTCCATAACAGGAATATAGTAATGAACAATTGATTATTAAAATCGTTTGTTTATACTAAAATTATCGGTAGAACCTATTAATGCGGCATCCCGCATTATGATGTATATAGACCTCAATCCTGATTAATGAATTTAAGAGATCTCAAATATATTATTGCAGTGGCCGAAACCCATCACTTCGGCAAAGCCGCAGAGCGCTGCTTTGTCAGTCAGCCGACCTTAAGTGGGCAGATCAAGAAACTTGAGGAAGAGCTAGGAGTGGCGATCTTTGAACGCACCAATCGCTCTGTAGAGATCACGCCTGTGGGAGAAGAGATCCTGGAACATGCCCGGCAGATGATGGAGCAGGCCGATGTCATTCAGCAACTGGCCCAGGCCCACCAGGATCCCCTGGCCGGTCCCTTGCGTATCGGAGCGATCCCGACTCTTAGCCCTTACCTGATGCCATTGATTCTCATGCCGCTCAAGAAACAGCATCCACAAATGAAACTGGTACTCTCCGAAGAGCTCACCGATACGTTGCTGGAACGCCTGCGAAATCACGAAATTGATGCGGCTCTGCTGGCTACCCCCGTGGAAGAAGAACTGGAAAGTCTGCCATTGTTCGACGAGCCCTTCTGGATTGCCTACCCACGTAAGCATCCCTTTTATTCAAAGGAAAAGATCACCCGTCGTGATGTAGAAAATGAGAATTTGCTGTTACTTGCTGAAGGCCATTGCCTTGCAGAGCAGGCCATGGAAGTCTGCCGCCTAAAGCAGCGAAGTGAACAGGGGGAGCTTGCGGATTTACGAGCCGCCAGTCTCGAAACCCTGATTCAGTTGGTTGCAGCTGGCTTTGGGACCACACTGGTGCCTGCCCTGGCGATGCGTGGTTCCTGGACTACGGGTAGTGGGGTTGTCGCACAACCCCTTAACTGGCCGGATGCATCAAGGCGGATCTCACTGGTGTTTCGCCACAGTTTTCCTCGCCAGGCTGCACTTCATGCCCTGGTGGAGACTATCCTCGACAACCTGCCTAACACAGTCAAACCGCTAGCAAAGAGCAGGACTTCAAAGGCAAAACCTCCAAAACAGAAATAACTGCAGTAAAAACCAGCAGATGAGTAGTCTGCGCTCAATTATAGTTAAAAACGATTATTTAGATAGAATTAAACGATTTTATCTATCTTTAAATTATCCCCATAATTATTCCCGAAGCCAGAGATTTAACCTGAAAGTGGAGGGTAGGGCGATGATTAAGACGATCAGTTTTGCAGCAGTGCATTTTAGTGTGGCATTTGCCGTGGGCTACTTGATGACCGGGAGTGTTCTGGTCGGGGGTGCCATTGCATTGGTCGAGCCATTCGTCAACACCATCGCCTATCACTTCCACGAGCAAGTTTGGAATCGTGTGCAAAAGGCGAGGCATTCTGGCTTGAAACAGATGCCTAATCAGTTTGCACAACAGGTGTAATGAAAATTGTAATCAATGTAAAGGAGAATGTAATGTTTGAGAATCGTGAAGGTAAAAAAGTTCCCCAGGTAACGTTCCGTACCCGTCGAAATCACGAATGGGTGGATGTCACATCTGATGAAGTGTTTAAAGGTAAAACGGTGATCGTATTTTCACTGCCCGGTGCCTTTACGCCGACCTGTTCGTCAACGCACGTGCCACGTTACAACCAGTTGACACCGACATTTAAGAAGCACGGGGTGGATGATGTGGTTTGTGTTTCAGTAAATGATGCATTTGTGATGAATGAATGGAAAGCGGAACAACATGCCGACAACATAACCTTTATTCCAGATGGTAATGGTGACTTCAGCGAAGGCATGGGTATGTTGGTGGATAAAGCTGAGCTTGGATTTGGTAAACGTTCATGGCGTTATTCCATGCTGGTTAAAGATGGTGTAGTTGAAAAGATGTTCATTGAACCGAACAAACCGGGTGACCCATTTGAAGTATCTGATGCGGATACCATGTTGGCTTATATTGCACCGAATGCTGAAAAGCCAAAAGATGTCACCATCTTTACCCGTGAAGGTTGTGAGTACTGTGTGCGTGCCAAAGGGATGTTGCGTGATGCTGGTCTGGATTATGAAGAGCTGGTGTTAAATCGCGACTATACCGAAGCAACGATCCGCGCAGTATCTGGTAAGTCGACAGTGCCACAGGTATTTATCAATGGTCAATACATTGGTGGATCAGAGGACCTGGAACAGTACTTATCAGAAGCCAAAGCGGCTTAATGGTCCCTAGTGCGCAACCCCGCGCACATGTCCT
>JASFLL010000107.1:0-5671 GCA_050118115.1 Thioalkalispiraceae bacterium | reverse complement strand
TTTACCGCCGTTTTCTTTTTTCAGTTTCGAAATCTGTTTTTTGAGATCAGCACTGCTACGTTCCTGGAACTGGGTGACACGCACATAACCGAAACCCTTCTCGAGTGTTCTACCCTTGACGCTCTGTACACGAATTTTGTCGCGCGTGACTTTAAAGGATAACGGTTTATCTTCACCGGTTCTGACGATCAGTAAGTCGATCGCGGTACCGGGACGGCCGCGCATGATCTTGACCGCGTCATCGAGACTCATGCCTTTTACGGGTTTATCGTCCAGACGAATAATCAGGTCACCTGCCTTGATGCCAGCCCGTTGCGCCGGGGTGTCATCAATGGGAGAGATAACTTTGACGAAGCCATCTTCCATACCTACCACGATACCAAGACCGCCAAACTCGCCGGTGGTACCGACACGTAATTCACGGAATGCCTCTTTATCCAGGTAGGTCGAATGCGGATCAAGGCCCGTTAACATGCCCCGGATGGCATTCTCCAGAAGTTCCTTGTCACTGACGTCTTCGACATAGTTGTCCTTAATCTTGCCAAACACCTCGGTCAGTGAACGGATGTCCTCAACCGGGATGGACTGGACCTGACTATTCTCGCGCTCTGCATGCACGCCGATACCGATAGCGAGCATAATGCCGGCAATCAATCCGGTTGTGAGAATAAGCGCATTCCTTGTAAAGTTATTCATAACAATCTTTCCTCAGGCCCATCGACCGTCTCTAAACAATTCATTCTTCTAAAAACAACAGTTTATAGCATTTATAAGCAGTGAATACAGCTAAAATTCCGCACTAGCCCTTACGACACCAGCGAACCGGATTAGTTGGCTTGCCATTATGGCGAATCTCAAAATAGAGACCGGCTTGCTTCTGGCCACCACTGGTACCGACGCTGGAAATTGTCTCGCCGGCCTCCACCCATTCACCGATATCTTTATATATAGCCTGATTATGACCATACAGGCTCATATATCCGTCACCATGGTCAATTATCAACAATAAACCATAACCACGCAGAAAATCAGCAAACGCGACTCGCCCATATGAGATGGCTTTCACATCTTTGCCGGTATTCGCCATAATCATGACCCCATTCCACTTTACCCGGCTGGAATTGCGTCGCTTGCCATAAACCGCGTGCAGCTCTCCCTTTGTCGGCCAGATCAGTTTGCCTTTTAACCTGGCAAACGGGGTTCGCTTGCCGGGGTCGGTCAGAATATCCGGAATGGCCTGATCCAGGTCCTTAACCAGCTGTTCCAGTCGTCGCTCATCTTCCAGCAACTGTGACAGAGCCTGTTCTTTATCAACCAGTTCAGAATGCAGCCTGGCGACAACCTGTGCGCGGGAATGAGTGACCACCTTCAGCTCCGCCTGCTTGGTGGTGTACTCCTCACGGGTATTTTTCAGTCTGGCAGTTTGTCTTTTAATTTTCTGCTCAACTGTCGCCAGTGAAGCCAGGGTCTTTTTTGATTTCTCAATCCGCTGGAGGCGTGCACGATTAAAATAATCATAGTAGGTCATGGTCCGTGCCACGGATGCCGCTTCCTCAAGATTTAGAATAATCTTGACATACTCCTGCCGGCCCATCATATAAGCCGACCTGATTTGCCCAGCCAGTAATTTGTGTTGTGCCTTAAGATCTTTTTTAAGTGCTTTTCTTTGCTGGTAGAGCCGGGCTAATTTTGACTGTTCAGTTCGAATTTTACGCTGAACTTTTACCAGATCTTTTTTGATAGTTGCCAGTTCAATCTCAAGTTTCCGTACTTCTTTTTGCACCGAGTCATGCAGCACCTGTGTCTTACGAATATCGGCCTGCATTTTGCCAATATTGCGTCGCACTTTTTCCAGCGCAGCTTTCTGCTCTGCATCTTCATCATCGGCGTAAGCAGGCGATGGGGATAAGCCATTTGTGAAAACCGGGAATGACAGTACCCAGACCAGGCCGATACTGGTAAGCAGCTTGCGGAATATTCTGGGCATACAGCATTTTGTCCGAAACATGCACGGCAGTGTAACCGACTTTTAGTTTCCAGGTATAGTCACGGCCGCCCGCGGACACCTCTGTTTTACACGTTTATTACAGGCGTAAAGCGCGATCAGGCCTGATTCGCAGCAGGAGGCTCTTCTTTCAGAATAAGTGAATGACCTGTCATTTCGGTTGGCTGTTCCAGCCCCATCAACTCGAGCATAGTCGGGGCAATATCAGATAGCACACCCTGATTAACAAGTGGCAGGTCTCTGCCAATGTAAATTAAGGGCACCAGGTTGGTGGTGTGAGCAGTATGCACCTGTCCAGTCTTTGCATTGGTCATCATCTCTGCATTGCCATGATCGGCAGTAATGATCATTTCGCCACCGGCATGTTTGATCGCCTTGATAAGATGCCCAAGGCATTCATCCAGTGCCTCAATAGCTTTGACTGTGGCCGCAAAATTACCCGTGTGCCCGACCATGTCCGGGTTGGCATAATTACAGATGATCGCATCGTACGTACCGCCCTCAATTGCCTCAACCAGCCTCGCGGTCAGTTCAGGTGCACTCATCTCCGGCTTCAGGTCATAGGTAGGTACATTTGGTGAATTAATTAACACCCTGTCTTCGAATTCGAACGGTTCTTCCCGGCCGCCATTAAAAAAGAAGGTCACGTGCGCATACTTTTCTGTTTCCGCAATGCGTAACTGGTGTAAACCCAGGCTACTGAGATACTCACCAAATACATTGTGTAAACGATCTGGCGGATACGCCACCGGTACATCAAAGTCAGATTTATATTCGGTTAACGAGGCAAACACCCCTAACTTCGGTACGACCTCGCGTTTGAAGGCATCGAAGTCAGGTTCGATAAATGGGCGGGTGATCTGGCGAGCCCGATCAGATCGATAATTCATGAAAATGACGCTGTCCCCGTCCTCAATCCGGACCGGTTGTTGGCCTGCCGGCACAATGGCTGTCGCCTGGACAAACTCGTCCGTTTCATCCCGATTGTAGGCCGCACCCAGGCCTGCCAGGGCGGTCTCCGCCTGGAAATCGGCCTTGCCCTGGGTCATCAAATCGTAGGCTTTCTGGATTCTTGGCCAGCGGTGGTCCCGATCCATGGCAAAGTAACGGCCAATGATCGAGGCAAAACGACCCACGCCCAGCTCCTTGAACTTGGCTTCCATCTTCTTGATAGACTCACCGGCCCCTTTGGGTGCCGTATCCCGTCCATCCAGAAAGGCATGTAAAAAGATTTTCTTTGCGCCCTGCCTGGCCGCCAATTCGGCCATGGCATGGATATGCTGCTCATGGCTATGCACGCCCCCTGGGGAGAGCAGGCCCAAGATGTGTACGGCTTTGTCATTATCGATGGCCAGCTGCACGGCATCCACCAGGGTCTGGTTTGTGAAAAATGAGCCCGTTTTTATGGAACGACTTACCCGTGTGTATTCCTGATAGACGACCCTTCCCGCACCCAGATTAAGGTGGCCGACCTCCGAGTTACCCATCTGGTCAGCGGGCAATCCGACGGACGCGCCTGATCCATTTATAAAGGTATGAGGACAAGTTTCCCAGAGTCGGTCCCAATTAGGCTTGTTGGCGGCGGCAATTGCATTGCCCTCCGGGTCTTCGGAGTAACCGAAACCATCAAAGATGATCAGGACCATTGGTTTTGCGTGTTCTGCCATTTATTCTAAATTCTTTATTTCGCTATAATTTTGTGAAAGTTTCCCTGATTTAGACAAAGTCTAATTCATAAACCAATACTTTGTAAATTGGGGATTATTCTAACTAGTTCAAGTAGTTAAATCCCCCTGGAGATTAGCCGCCGGAAATACTTTGTAAATAATGGTGTTAATATCCTTCTCAAACGGTAGATTATTGTATAATGTTTTGTTAATAAAGGGCAGCTGTGTAAGAATTTACAGCTTGTTAGCCAATAATCAGGCTCTGACCGTTTCAAACCACTTGGTGTAGTTTTATGATGCAAGAATTAGATGGTCTAATTACACGTGATGAAGATATCGACCGCGCATCACGTTCATTAAAGGCAATGTCCCATCCTTTACGACTCAAGATCTTATGTACGCTGGGTGATAGCGAAATAAGCGTGCAGGATATAGTCGAACACGTTGGAACATCACAGAGTAACATCTCACAACATTTAGCCATATTACGCGACAAAGGAATTCTGTCCGCTCGTAAAGATGCCAACCGCGTCTATTACAAGGTCGGTGATCAGAGAACTTTGCGTCTAATCGGCATGATGCGAGAAGTTTTCTGTAGCGCCGGCCTTGACGATTAGCGCAGCAACTTTTTAATTAAACCCGCTGTCTCTTCAACTCCAGGGTTGAATCCAGTTTAATTAATACATATTAAGCGTTTGTAGCATCGTTTGATATTCTTTTAGCGATCAACAAATCAGGCATATTGGTATGGAACAATATATTGAATTTATAGGCAATCACTACATCCTCAGCGCTCTCTGGGCGGGTCTGTTTGTGATGGTCATTTACAGCTTTATCGGCGCCCGCCTCAAGGGATATAAAAATGCCAATCCGGCGCTGGCCACCCAGCTGATCAATCAACAAGACGCCGTTATTGTTGACGTGCGCGAAGACAACGAATATGCCAGCGGCCACATTATCAATTCGATACACGTTCCTCTTTCCTATCTTAACGAACGCATCAAGGACCTGGAAAAATACAAAAACAAGCCCGTGATTGTCGGTTGCAAAACCGGACAACGTTCAGGTCAGGCTTGTGCCGCGCTGAAGAAAGAGGGGTTTGAACAAGTCTATAATCTGAGTGGCGGGGTCACTGCCTGGCAGGCGGACAACCTCCCACTAACCAAGAAATAATCTGTAAAGTTAAAGTAGTACCGATGGCCAAGATAAATATTTATAGTACCCTTTTTTGTCCCTATTGCGTCCGAGCAAAAATGTTACTGGAACAAAAAGGTGTTGAATATAATGAGATTCGTGTTGATACCGATCAGGCACGCCGTAAAGAAATGATGGAACTCTCCGGAAGAACCAGTGTTCCACAGATTTTTATTGATGATGATCATATTGGTGGCTGCGATGAATTATATCAGCTTGAAGCACAGGGCAGTCTTGATGAAAAACTGGGGCTCGGCTAGATCACGAACAAAAGTTTAAGACGGGAACGAATATACCATGGCCGATTCTATTCATGTCGTTTGTCCCCATTGCCATGCAACCAACCGCGTTCCTGTTGGTAAGCTTTCTGCCGGTGGTAAATGTGGAAAGTGTCATCAGGTGCTTTTGGTTGATAAACCGGTCGAGCTGACGCAGGGGAATTTTTCAAAATTTATCACGGCTAACGAGATACCTGTTATTGTTGATTTTTGGGCTCCCTGGTGTGGGCCCTGCAAAATGATGGCGCCTGTATTCGAGCAGGCAGCACAGGATTTGAAAACTCAATTTATTCTGGCCAAGGTCAATACCGAAGCCGAACAGATGCTGGCAAGTCAATACGGCATCCGCAGCATCCCAACCCTGGCGATATTCAGAAAAGGGCAGGAAATAAACCGTGTCGCTGGTGCAATGGATTTGAATAATTTAAAGCGGTGGGCGCAGACACAAGTTTAAAACAGATAACTACAGAGAACATAATAATGAGTGATTCCCAAGATAAAAATAATCCCGAAGCCGCAGAAAGTGG